>JAHQWY010000128.1 GCA_029856445.1 Promethearchaeia archaeon | reverse complement strand
AATTTTAATCTATTGTTATCATAATTAGAAAAGATTAATCGTGAGAACCTCTGAAACCTTTAAAAGAAAGGGAATTTTATAAAATTTTAAGAGCATGCGATGCCATATTCGATTGTATGGATAAAGATTCTGGTGTTATTGAAGATTTCAACCTATTAAGAAAAGAACTCAAAGAAATTCTTGAATAAAATGAAAGATTTAATTAAATAGTTAGACTTTCTAAAGTTCACAAAATTGATATCTAGCAAGAATATCATTTTGTAGAGATGTAGGGATGTGTGTAAAATAAGCATTATATCCAGAAACTCTTACAATGGATTAAAATGAAAAATTTTAACAAATGATTTTAAGGTACGAAGAGGTCCAAAAATATCTAAACAATATTTTATATGTGTTCCTTTATTTTTTAAACCATAATTTTCAATTTTTCAAGTTAATATCATGTTTCAATTTCAGAGTGATGAAGAACATAGAGAACATTTGGGACAATATCAAATAAATCCTTCTCGTGCTTTATTCACAATTATTCTAAGTATCCTTGTTGATGTGTTTGGATACAGTATGGTTATGCCATTATTACCTACAATTGTTATAAACACTCTTGGGGCAAGTGCTCTAACCTATGGTCTTATTATTTCTTCGAATGCTATTGCTATATTAATATTTGGACCTTTATGGGGAAAATTAAGCGATAAATACGGCCGAAAACCGATCTTAATTATCTCTCAAGCGGGCACAGGGGTAGCTTTTCTATTATTAGCATTTTCAAATTCAATTCCTATAATTTTTGCTGGTCGTATTTTAGATGGTATTTTTAGCGGACAATTCCCTATTATACGAGCCTATATTTCTGATGTGACAACCCCACAAACTAGAGCCTCCCAAATGGGTAAAATTATGGTTGGATTCACGGGAGGCATGATAATAGGTCCTTTATTAGGAGGTTTTTTAGGTACTTTTGAATGGTGGCTCCCAATGTTATTTGCCTATTTCCTTACAATACTCTCCATGATCCTCACGCTTTCAGTATTAGTTGAAAGTATGCCAAAAGAAAGAATTAATGATTTAAGAGAAAAGAAAAGACAACAGATAGAGATTAATTCTGATATGGAAGAAAAAATTTGGAACAAAGAGGTTGGTATTCGGTTTACTCAAATTTTCATACAATCTTTAATTTCCATCATATTTGGGTCAAGTTTTGCATTTATACTAAATGAGCGATTTGGTGCTACACCCTTAATTATTGGAACAATTATGTCAATAACGGGTTCTGTTCTTCTGGTCTATGGATTATTCATTATGAAGCGAATTATTCGTAAAATTGGTGAGAAAAAGATTTTCTTTTCAAGTATAATTGGATATATTATACTTTTTATGATTTATCCCTATTTAATTGAGCTTTGGATGTTGTATGTATTTATGGTCCCTTATGCCCTATGTATGTCATCAGTATACCCATTAATATCAAGTAATATTACTAAGGCAGTAGGACCAGCAAAACAAGGAACAGTAAGTGGATGGACTACTAATATTCAATCGATTTCTCAATCTATTAGTCCTTTAATAGCTGCTTCTTTCTTACAAATTGGTGGATTGTATATTGGTTTTTTATTCATAAGCTCCTATCAACTAATTGGCCTTACAAATGTGTTATTATCTATTACCCTTTTTCTAATTGCATATTTTGATGTTAAAAAACATCCTAAACTCTATGCATATGAAATATTAATGAGACAAAAAGAAGCTGAAGGGAAAGAAAGATTAATAACTGAAAGTGAAAGTATTTAATAATTATTATTTTTTGAATAAAAGACTTTTGGTACTAAATTTAATAAATTCATTTTTGTTTCTCCTTTTTCCTAAGAAGAGTTTAGTTTGAACTTGACACTAAAGTTAAATTCCATAAGAAATATAACAATGATTATCTTTTATGAAATTCATAAGTAATTTTGCAAATAAGAGATGATTAAAATTATGGAATTTCGAACTAAATATTTAGCAGCCTATATAATAATATTGTTAATATCTGGTACCGCGTTTATTGCGGGATTATTACAAGAGAATCTTACTTCTAAAGCAAACTCAACAAAACAAGAGGTTGCTGATCTTCAGGACACACTTGGAAGGATGGAATCGAAATCTCTTTTCTTAACTAATCGAGATATAGCAAACACCTATAAATCAATTGAGATTCGTTTTGAAGCAATGTTAGTTGATAATGAATTTGATCTCCTTAATACTACCTTAAATCCGAATGAAAGAAATGTCTATATTAAAAAGATTGTTGAATTATTAATTTATGCTCAAGGTATACAAAATTCGCTCCTTATAATTCATTTATTTCGTCACTTTAATATATCTAACGATGATTTTGTATTAGCTACCCAGGAATCTGATGGTTATGATTACAGAATTACATATGAAATGTGGCAGACTTATAATAGTTTATATGGGTCTCCAGTATATATTTGGACTGCTTATGTTTATTATGGTCTATATTTCAGTTATCCAGCAATTCAACTACTAGCACCAGAATTTCGACCCAACGATCCCGATACTGGTATAGAACTCTTTATTTTTGAAGGAGGTGAAATAGAATCCATCTTAGACTATTTTCTTTACACTCAAATAAGAGGTATTCAGGATCAAAGAAATGAAAAAACAGAAAACGCAAATATCCTTGAAGCTAAAGCCTCATATATCTCTTTAGGTGTTTCTCTTACAACTATAAGTATGGTTCTTGCAAGTGCGATGATTACACGCATTAATTATAAAAAGATCGAGTATGAATTCATGGTACTTAAAGAGATTGAAGGGAGAAAAGAAGATATAAAACCTGATCTTATTTCAATACCAATATTAGTAATCGCAACTATTCTCTCAATTCTAGGTATGATATTTGCTTTAATTTAATATTTTCATACAAACCTTTTTTTTTTAATTTTTTCCATCCTATTCTATAAAAAAGTTATGCATTTTCAATAAACCTAATATATAAAGATTTCTTATCTAATTAATTGATTTTTCCCTACAAAAAACCATATTGGGTGATAATAGATAGTAAAGAAGAAAGCTCTTTCAGAACATAAAATTAAGTGTCCTATTTGTTCGTATGAATTCATCCCAGAAGCATTTCATGTTGAGAAAACTAATTTTGATGTGATTGAATCTAAAGGGGAATTAATAGAATTTCAGAATAAAAAACATCAAGTTGTTGTGAAGCCATATTCATCTATAAAAGGTTCCTGGGTAACGTATTGTCCCGATTGTGGATTTATAATCAAATTTGCTGCCGAAGTTGGAAAAAAGGAGATCCTGGAAGAAGCATCCCTAATAAAAAAATTGGGCGCATTTAAGGAATTTGGTAACACTTATAAATACAGTTTTACTCCTCAGGAAAAGCCTTACATGGATTATTTAGATTATTTCATTCAAAAGGCTGATAACATTAAAAATAAAATTAAAAATGCTTTAGATGAAATAGATTTTGTTAATTGGGGAAATCCGTATAGAGAGTGGAAACATAATAAAAATGTTGATGCTTTTAAATTCTTGGTTAAATTTTATTCAAATTTGGAAGATTATTGTAATGCTCAAGTTGAGAATTATAAAACTAAAGATATGCCCGAAAAATTAGTAGAGTTAAATTTACCTCCAGATCTTGAAAAATTAATTCAAAGTATAAGAGCCTTAAGAAATACAATTGTCCATGAAGCTCACGAGTTAACTGAAGAAGAAGAAAATATTATCGAAACATCCTATATACAGTTTATATTCTATTTAGTCATGAAACACTTGAAACCATTAGCTTTAAACAAGATTGAAATAGAACCAGATTATAATTTTATAGAGGTCGATAAAATTAATCATGAAATCCAGAGTTTCTTACATCTATATTTAGGGACTATTTTAGGAATCAAGGATTTCTACAATAAGTTCTTAATCCCATTATTAGATGAGTTAGGTATCGCTATTAATTCTTAAATTTCATTCAAAATTAATTTTAGTAGGAAAAAATTCAAATCTTTTTCTTAATTCTTTAATAAAAATCGCTTCTGATAGAATTATAATGAATGTAGACAAAATCTGGCAAGAAGAGAATTGGACTACTGATGCTCTGACTATATTAGAAAATCTTAATAAATTCCCAGAAAATTCAAAAATAATATTGATTTTAAGACATTCTCATAGGAATGAACCAGAACTTAATGAAAAATTACATAAAATAAGATTAACTCCTAAAGGACACGCTTTTGCAAAAAAATTCGGTGAAAACTTACCTAAAAGCAGACCTATTAGATTATTTCATAGTATTATCTGGCGATGTGAAGAAACAGCCGAAAATATTCATAATGGGTTTAAGAGTATAGGTGGAAAAAGTGAATTAAAAGGAGAATTTACACCTCTCTATAAAATGGGATTTGATGAATCGAATCGTGATTTATTTTACCGTCATATTATGAAATATAGTTTCCGCAAAGCTTTATTTAGATGGGTTACAGGTTTTTATCTTCCAGAAGAATGGACGCCATTTATACAATTTATCCAAAATGCTGCTAATCTTATTTGGGGTCAACTTAATGATGCTCCAGAGAGGGGTATTGATATATTTATTACCCATGATTGGCATGTAATGGCACTAAGATTTGGATGGTTTAGTCTCCCACCAGATAAAAGATGGGTAAACTTTAATGGGGGTTTTGCATTCACATTTGAAGAAGATCATATTTTACTTCTAGATTATGGTGAATTAAAGCAAGTAGAATTTCCACATTGGTGGAAAAAAACAAAGTATGTTTAAGAAGTTAAGTTTTTATGTTAAAATTTTCTTTAGTTGTATCTACACTAGCTAATTTTTTTTTAGTTTTACTTTTTTGATTGTCTTTTCAACAGTATGAGATTCTTTTAATTGATTCTTCAGATTTTCAGCTAGCGAACCAAGTTTATTTGCTGTAGCAGAGACTTCCTCCATTGATGCTGTTTGTTCTTCTGCAGATGAATTGATTTCTTGAATCGATGAATTAGATGATTTAATCTTACTAATTATATCTGTTAATACTAACCCCGTGCTTAAAACAGCCTTTTTTGATTCTTCAGACAGTTTTTTTACCTCATCAGCTACTACTGAAAAACCATGACCCGCTTCATCAGCCCTACCAGCCTCAATACTTGCGTTTAATGCTAATAAACTAGTCTGTTCTGAAATATTTACAATTAATTCAACAATCTTTTCTATCTCAGCTGAAGAATCCATCACTTCTTGACTTTCAGAGGCTACTTGCTGAGTTGACTTGGAAATTTCTTCAGCAGCTGCGTTTACTTCACTCGCACTTGCTGATAATTCTGTTGCAATGTTTGCTACATTGATACTTGCATCAGAGCCAGCTTTTATAATTTTTGCCATATTTTCATTTATACTTGTTATACCTCTAGTGGTGGGAATAGCGATAGCAATCCCAATTATAGTTGTTATAATTATAATTAGAATTACAACTGTCAATGAAATTACTGAGGTTAATTTTGCTTGATTAATTCCCTTAGCAACTTCTGCATTAATATCAAGGATTAAATTTTCTAATCGCTGTGCAATAATATCTTCTCGATTTTTTATATATTGCTTTTGAGTCAAGAGTAAATCTATTAATGTAAGTAATGAATCCGAACCAATATATACAAGTGGTTCAAAAATTGTAATATACCAGTTACTAATATTACTTGCAACTGTCTTGTTCTTCCCATAGGGACTGTTAATTATTTCCTGTAAGTTATCTAAAATATTACTTCCTAAACTTTGGATTTCAATCCTTAAAAAAAATCTTTCCATACTCGAAGCTTCTTTGTAAAATTCAGGCATAATTACATTCTGATCTTTTAAAAAAGAAATTAACTGTGATGCATTTAAGATCATACTAATTTCATCTTGACCAGCGATTAAATCATTTACATCTATCTCCGTTTGCGTAATTTCAGAGTCTATTATACTTGAAAGATTCCAATATGAATCCAATAGATGAAGTATTCCCTCAGTACTACTCATTTAGACGTTATAAATATCGGTGGCGTATTCAATTATAATGTTTATATCATATTCAAGATGCGGATTTAATTGTGAAAGTTTTTCTAAATTATCTATTACAAGGGTAAATCTTCCATTAAAATCATCAATAGAACCCGTTGTATCGCCATCCTCATATTGGTCAATAATTCGCAATATATTTTCCATTTGAATCCTTGCTTCATCTGCGCTAGAAACAGTTTTCATTTTATGCTGAGTCAAATCATTTATTGAAGAATTTAAACTGTTTATTTGGATTACACTTGTTATTCCAATAACTATACATAATCCAATTATTAATGCAAAACCTCTAGACATCTTTTTTTTTATGTTCAAACATACACCTTATTTAATTTTCAATAATTACTAAAAACCTATTTACACTCTGGATTTTAGATATCTAAGATCTTCTAATTCACAGTTCTTAACAAAAATGTAAAAATTGCGTCTTTACAAGCTTTTTCCTTTTTTCCAAATTCATGCATAAATACATAATCTTAGAACTTTATTTAAAATCAATCTGAGAAATCTTTATTCCGTGTTAAAAATACAAAACAAAATTAATATATTAATCAAATTCCACTTTTTTATTTTGTTTTCAACTGAAATAAATTTAGATAAATTTAATTTGGGTACATAAAAATTACCTATTTAATAAATAATAAATTTAAATACAAATACCTAAATTAAAAAAAAATCTGAAGTGAAATTCATGAAAGTTGTAAAAGGATTTCTAACTAACCCAAATGGAAATTATCAACTGAATATTATAAACCTTATGAAACATGGGATAAGGAATTTCTCTCGACAAGAAATAGTAAGCAGGAAAATGGATGGAAGTCTGTTTCGTTATACATATAAAGATTCTTATAGAAGAATGCAACAATTAGCAAATGCACTGGAATCCATTGGAGCAAAAGTAGGAGACAAGATAGGTGTTTTAGCATGGAACCATCATCAGCATTTTGAGATCTATTTTGGACTTCCTGGTATTGGAGCAATAATGATCACACTGAATTTACGTTTATCCCCACAAGATTTATCATATGTTGTTAATCATTCCAATACTTCATATATAATTGTTGATGAAGATTTAATTTCCGTGGCGGAATCAATTTTACCGTACTGTAAGAAGGTAAAAGGATATATCATCATTACTGAAAAAGATTTAATTGAAATAAAAACGAAATTAGAACCACTGTACAGTTATGAAGAGCTTCTGAACAACTCCTCTAGCGATTATGAGTGGCCATGTCTTGATGAAAATTCTGCATATGCTGCTTGTTACACAACCGGAACAACTGGTAAACCTAAAGGAGTATACTATTCACACCGTTATGTTTATCTCCAATCACTTGCGTTTACAGCTCAATTATCGATGACTGTAAATGATGTTGTTTTTCAGTTAGTCCCAATGTTTCATGTTCTTGGATGGTCTAAGCCACAGGCTTCAGTTTACGCAGGCTCTAAAATTATTTTATCTGGAAAGTGGTCTTTAGATAATCTTGAGGAACTCACAGACATAATGGTAAAAGAAAAAGTAACTCTTTCTGGGGGTGTCCCTGCTGTGTTTATGGCTATGCTCGAAGTTATACGTAAGATGGAGCAAAAACCAGATTTTTCAAATACTAGATTAGTCTGCGGCGGCTCAGAACCCCCAATTGCCTTAATGCGTGGTTTCTGGGATGAAACAGGGTGTGAAATAATTCATTCGTACGGATCTACTGAAGCAATGGCAATAACTACATTGAATTTTTTCAAACCTTGGCTTAAAAGTGAGTTGTCTGATGAGGAAATATGGAATCTGAAGAAAAAACAAGGGACAATCGTTTCTGGGCTTGATATAAAGATTGTAGATGAATTAGGTAATGAATTACCGCATGATGGGGAATCTTCAGGTGAGATCCTTCTACGTGGACCTTGGATTTTAACTGATTATTATAACGCGCCTATAACAAAAGATAGTTTTACTCAAGACGGTTATTTTAAAAGTGGTGATGCTGGTAATCTTGATTCAGAAGGATACTTAAAAATAACAGATAGGATAAAGGATGTGATAAAAAGTGGTGGTGAGTGGATTAGTTCAATCGATATGGAAAATGTATTAGTTTCTCATCCAGGAGTCCTTGAAGCAGCTGTTGTTGGTGTTCCGCACCCAAAATGGGAAGAACGACCTTTGGCATTAATAGTATTACGAGAAGGATATAAAGGTGTTAATCAAAATGAGATTAAAGAACATCTATCAAAAGTATTCGCTAAATGGCAGCTTCCTGATAAAATTATATTTATTGATTCACTCCCTAGGACAAGTGTAGGAAAACTTGATAAAAAATTAATGCGAAATGAATATCAAGATATCTATAAAAGAGATCAATACTCATAAATGGTGACGATTTTAATCTAATTTTAACTTCATTTCTAATTCACCTAAATGTATTTTCCCAGTGTGTTTGAAACCTAATTTTTTATAGAAATTGCCAGCATTTCCTTTACTGGGTTGATGATGTAATGTTATTTCTTTTATACCGGAACGAGACTGAGCATGATGAATAACAAGTTCAAGCGCTTTTTTTCCATACCCTTTTCCTTGATATCTACCATCAATCATAAATCTCCAAAGGTATATTTCTGGATTTTTAGGATTTATTTTTTTAAATTTTAGCGTACTATCTCTTAACATTACAAATCCTATGGGTTCTTTATCCAAACAGATAGCACGATACCAAGCACCTCTAGTAAATTGTGCTTGAGCAATTGAAACCGCATTTGGTGCTACTAAGGTTCTTTGTTTTGGCTTGACTTTAAGATTAAGTATCGTTTCTAAGTTTATACTTGTGATTTTTTTTAATGTTATTTTAGAAGATCCTTTTCCATTTTGAATATTACTATTCATAAAAAGAAGAATAAGTTAATTTTTAAAAATCTTATAAAAATTTTCTATAAAATGACTTCATATACTTTAAAACTCTATTTTACTTTGAAAATGGAGAAAGTTCCAGTTGCTTTACCAACGAGAATTTCACCATTTTTAATTTCCGATTCAAGATTACTGAAGTTTTTTCCTTTATAAATTACCTTAGTATCACATGTCAGAGTTCCTTCCGTAACAGGTTTAAAATATGCAATTTTCACTTCTATTGTAGCACATAATTCGTCTTTTTCTAATAAAGGGTATAAAGCAGCACCCATACCTGTATCTGCCATTGAATAGATCACACCACCATGGAGAGTTTTATGAGGATTCATCAATTTATTTT
>JAHQWY010000127.1 GCA_029856445.1 Promethearchaeia archaeon | reverse complement strand
TTTCAATTCAGGAAGAATCAGAAACACACCTTAAAATGATATATAAAAAACATTAATCTTCCTAAAGAGGGATTAAATAATCTTAGAAACTAGTAGTTCTTAAATCAATTATCTGGTGTTTACTAGGATTAAATATCCATTCATTTTTACATTTTTTAGAACAAAAATAGTGTTTTGCAGGTTCTTGAGCGATATTTGTAAAGACAAATTTATATGGTTTATCATAATTCCTCTGAGATATTTTTACAGATTTTCCACACAATTCACATTTTTTTTTTAAGATATTTTTACCTGCAGCTAAATCGTCTACATAATCTTTAAAAAATTTCAAAGTTTTACTTTTTTCTCACTTTACGATTTTATAGTCTATTAATTTAAGTAAAATTATAGTTTACCTATAAAATTAATGGTTATACTTATTATAAATAACAAGATAAAATAAAAAATTTAAAATTTGTGAAGGCTTATTCTAAGTTGATACGTCCAATTGCCCTAAAAAATAAATTCTTGTTGAATATTTCATAATTATAAAGTCTTCTTCCATCTACAAGGTTTGGTGTTTTCATATGTTTCTTAAAATCCTCTGGTGTTAATTTTTTAAATTCATCCCATTCAGTTATTAATAAAGCACATTCAGAGTCTTTTAAAACCTGTTCTATTGAATCAGCAAATTTAATTTTATCTCCCAATTCTATTGCTGCTTTTTCATTGGCTTTAGGATCATATCCCTCAATATTTTTTATACCCCTTTTGATTAATTCATTAACTACTCTAATACTCGCAGCTTCTCTCATATCATCTGTGCCCGGTTTGAACGCCAATCCTAATAAACTGACTTTTTTACCCATTAAATTTCCTGCTAATTCTTCTGCAAGATCAACAATGTGAACTGCCTGGTCATCATTAATATCCAACACTGCTTCTAATAATCTAGAAGTATAGCCTTTAGATTTTGACCATGCTTTTATAGCATTTACATCCTTATGAAAACATGATCCCCCAAACCCGACTCCTGCTCCAAGAAATCTTGAGTTTATTCTATAATCAAGACCTACTCCTTTCATAACTTGAACAATATCAACATTTGGTACTAATTCAGCAAAATTAGCAAATTCATTAGCATAACTTATCTTTGTAGATAATAGACAGTTATTACCATATTTGACTAGTTCCGCGCTTTCTAAATTCATTCTTAAAATTGGACATTGATTCAGATGTTCCCCATAAAAATATTCATAGAACTCTTGAAGCATACTACCACTTTTTACATCAAATTCCCCAATTACAATTCTATCTGGATGTAGTGTATCTTCAATTGAACGACCTTCAGCTAGAAATTCTGGTTGCATACATAACCCATAATCTTTTCCCGGTTCTTTTCCAGAGACATCTTTAATGATTTTGCCAACCAAGTTTCTTGTTGTACCAGGAACAACTGTTGATCGGACAACAACCAAATGATATTTATCCTTTTGTTTTAGTGCTTCCCCGATTTCTCTTGCTGTACTTTCAATATAACTTAAATCAATACTTTTATCTTCTCTCATTGGAGTTCCTTGAGTTATCATAGAAATATCCGTTTCAAGCACTGCTTTTATTGGATCCAACATACATTGTAAAAGCTCTGGATGTTTCTTCTTTATATTGTCCATCATTTCCTGAAGACCTGCTTCAAAAAATGGAGCAATGCCATCATTAATCATTTTTGCTTTTTTTTCATTATGAGTAGATGCTAAAACTTTAATATCTTTTTCAGCAAAACAAGCTGCTGAACACAATCCAATAAATCCAGTTCCTAATATAGAGACTCTATATTTATATATTTTGAACACCTTATCTACTTCTATTTCTACCTTGTAAAATCACGTAGTTTTATATAAGTTTTTGGTAATTTAGAAATAAATTTATAATATAATGAATCTTGTATTAAATTTATGGTCTATTCCATTAATGTTTGGAATAGTGGGAAACCTATGGGTATAAAGAGAAAGGTTTTCTATGAAAAAAAGAATATTAGGTAGATAATTATAATGAACGATTTGAGAAAAAAATTAGAAATCCCGAAGGACGCTTTAAAAACTATAAATGATTTTTTACTTAATGAGAATAATCCTTTAATTAATGACTTATTGACTCTATTAGATAAATATGGCGGTATTGAAGAAATTAATAAAAGAGCACGAGAAGCCAGTAAATTAGATAACTTAATCAATCAATTAGCCAAGAAGAATGCTGATTATGTTAAAGATATTGAATGGCTTGTAAAAGCTCGAGATGATCATTCATTTATTAATATTGAAGAATATAGAAAGAAAATCTTAGGAGAAAAAGCCTTAGAAATGGAATTTAATGATGATTTTGCAGTTACTTTGGAATTATCAGCATGTCAATATTTTCCCTTTTTTATTGACATAGCTAAAGATGCAATAAAAAATCGGAAACTAGTTCCAGGGAGAATTATTCGAGTAAGAAGGATGAAAGAGCAAGAAGAAGATGGAGATTTATTAGCAATGACTACTGCTATGCAGATTATTGGGTCAACATGGGTTGAAACGCTTGATACAAAGGGTACGGCTCCAGGATCGGATGGAATGCCTGTAAATGTGCATCTAGGGGGACCTGATACGATTACTGGATATTTTGGAGGAGTAGGACAGCCAAATGATTTTGCATTAAAGTGGATTGATGAGTATCTTTATTATTATACTAATTACGGGATAAAGCAAGTTCTTAATGTTAATCCAGGAACTGTGTTATTAGGCTATTTTATTTATAAACTAGGGATTAATAATGAATTTAAGATTAGCGTATACATGGGTAATGACAACCCATATTCTTGTTTATGGACACTTTTAACGGCAAAGCTATTTGCTCGAGAGGACGGATCTAGTCCTTTAATTGGATTCAATTTATCTAATTCAGTTAATAATAAGACAATACAAATGGCAGCGTATATTCGAAAACCATTTGGTTTTGAAGACGTTGTCAGATTAGAGCACCATATAACTGAAACTTGGAAGAGCATAGTAAGACAACCTTATGACCGTAGAGATGAATTATTAGAACTAGCAAATAGTGTGAAAAACATAAGTGCTAAGCATGAAGGCGGAAACGTAGAAGTTGATGAAAAGAGAGAACATCCAACAGACATCCTTGAATATTTTATGCCTAAAGAAGAATTAAAGCAAGCTGGATTATGGGAATATTTAAGAATTAATCATTTAGATCGATATGATGCTGTAAATTCAACAGCAGAGGCTCTTACAAAACATGGATTATCATTCATTGCTGCAAAAGAATTACATCACTATGAATAAAATAATGAGGTAAAAAATATCATGAGCAAATTTAATTTTAGACCTACAGGTGTAATGCCTGCATTGGTTACACCATTTAATAAAAGTGATGAGTCGATCAATGAGGAAAACTTGAGAAATCTAGTAAACCATCTTATTGATCAAGGAGTTACAGGTCTTGTACCTGTTGGAACTACTGGTGAATTTGTGAATATGAATTATGGGGAACGGCTAAAAGTTATAGAAATTGTAGTTGATGAGACAAATGGTCGAGTTCCAGTAATTGCAGGAACAGGAGAAACAGGTACTAAACTAGTAATTGAAGCTACCAAAGCAGCAACTGATATTGGTGTAGATGCTGTATTAATTGTAACACCTTATTATTTAAAACCCAAGGCAAAAGGTTTATATGATCATTATTATACAATAACAGAAAAGACTGATATCCCAATAGTATTGTATAATATCCCTGCTTGTACTGGGGTGGAATTACCATGGACTGTTGTTGAAGATTTAGTTGATATTGAAAATATCGTAGCAATAAAAGATTCAAGTGGAGATTACAAATATTTTTCAGCACTTTTAGAAAAAGTAAGTGATAAAATCTCGGTTTTAATTGGATGGGATGAAAATGTGTTGGGAGCTTTAGCAGGAGGTGCAGCTGGTTGTATACTGGGATCTGCTAATGTTATTCCTAAAATTTGGCTTGAAATATATGACTATGTAAAAAACAATCGTTTGGAAGAGGCACAAGTTCTTCAAAAAAAAGTACAAAAGTTGGCTAGACTATTGATAAATTCTGGAGCATTAGGGGTAAAATCATGTTTAAATATGATGAAAATTCCAGTAGGAACTACACGTCAACCTCTTGTATTAGGAGATGCACTCTCTTATGAGATTAAAGATGAATTACGAGTTGAACTTGAGAGATTAGGTTTGATTGAGAAATCAGAAATTCAATTTGAATTTGGGGATAAGCCACTAAAAAGTCGTTTTTATGCAGTTGGAATAACTCCCCAAAAAATCTCTGATTTCGAATTAAAGGTAGGAGAATCCTTAGTAGGTGACCGGGCAGAACTTGCTCACATTGACCTTCTAATCGGTAAAAAAGATGGACCTGTTGGTAATGCATATGCTCAGGCTTTAACAAATCCAGAAGAAGGACGTGAAGGACTTCAAGTTATACTTGAACCTAATATGCAAGTAAAACCATCTACAATTATGATTCCTACTGTACGTCCAACTTCTCTCCGTCATGCTAGTCTTACTTATGGCCCTGCTCAGGCAGCTATTGCCAAAGCTGTTATACAATGTGTCGAAGATGGAATTCTCCCAAAAGAATTAGCGGATGATATCGTTCTAATAGTGAACGTTTTCGTGCATCCGAGTGCGAGTGCGAGGAAAAGAATATTTATCAATAATTATAAAGCAACTCGAAACGCAATCCGAAAAGCAATGGAAGGCTTACCATCTGTAGATGATGGAATTGAAAATGCAGAAAATGCACGACATCCATTTAGAAATGATCCATAATGTGTAATTGATTGCTCTACCGAGATTCGATAATCTCTCAACGCATTGGATGATTTCATAGCCCAGCTTCCTATAGCCGTAAGATCTCTCACAATAAATTGCTAGAGAGCTCTAGCTTTTGTAATTTCAGGTTTAATACCTATTAATCGTAAGGTTCTGGTTCTGGAAGATCAATTATCTCAATCTTTCCGTTTCTAAGCATGTGAAATGTTTTTATTTTTAATCATAAAAGTAAATTTTGAAGGAAAATATTAAGAATTTAAAAAAAAGATGAAGCTTTATTTATTAGGCTTAAACTTGTTTTTTGGATCAAAGGGAATTATTGCTTGCTCCTTAACTTCGTCTCCAAAATAGAATTCTGTTTCATGGTCATATTCTCTTATCGGACCTGTCAAACAAAATGGTGTTGGTGGTCCTCTGTTTCCGTTTTCATCTAATGCAGCTCCAGTACAAAGATATATACCCTCATCAAGTTTGCGGACCTCATCAATAAGATCATTTCTTGCAGATACATTTTTAAAAGTAGCATATCTCATTCTCAATGTTGGCTTTCCATCAAAAAGCGACACATTCATATCTGTTCCAAATCTTAAATGATGTCTCTCCTTACCATCAATTACGTATCTGTTGTAACCTTCACCTGTTGTCGATGTGATTGGAGTATAGGCCTTTCCTTTCCAGATACCCATAGCAGTCTTGTTCATTACCCACTCACTCATCTGATTACCAAGTTCACTTCCAGTATCTAATGTATGACCATTATATTCACCATCCATTTCCTCAAATGCAGGCGCTGGTAAAGTTTTATATAATTCAAGTAGTTCTTCCCGCTTCATTTTTTTTAGTTTCTCTACAGTCCATTCCTCCTTGGAAACTTCTTTAGAAATTGTCATATCCTTTTATCTTGAAAAATAATTATAATTCTATTATTACTAAATAGTTGCATTAAACTGATTTAAATTTTATCACACCCAGAATATATCAGCTCAATTAAATAGATTTTAAAATTATGGCATATACAAAAATAAAAAGTATAATTAAATAAAGAAAAAATTACTTCAAGGTGAAAAAGATAACTCAACCCTTAAAAGTAGGTTTGATAGGAACTGGATCAATAGCACAATTACACAGAAATGCTTATCTGCAATTTCCTGATAAAGTAAAACTAACCGCTGTCTGTGATATCAATGAGAAAGCAGCTAATGAGTTTGGTACACCATTAAACATACATGATATTTATACGAATGCTAAAGAACTATTAGAAAATGCCGACATAGATGCTGTTGATATTTGTACTACTCATGATACTCATTATCAAATAACTATGGATGCTGTTGATGCAGGTAAGCACATTCTTTTAGAAAAACCGATGGCTATAAAGATGGATGATTGTAGAGAAATGGTCAAAAAAACAGATAAATCAGGATTAGTATTTATGATTGGGCAAAACCTTAGATACTTACCTCAATCACAAACAGTACAAAAAATGATAAGAAATGGAGATTTAGGGGAAATTTGGACAGTTCAGAGTTTTGATACAATGGGCGCAATTCCCCCCCGATCCAAAATTAAAACCCCTCCAAATAATATTCATTGGTATTTTAACGGGGAGCGATCTGGCGGAGGCTCACTTATAACGTTATCAATTCATAGCATAGATCTTTTCCGTTACTATATAGGTGATATTGAGAGAGTTATAGCCAAAAAGTGGGTAAACCATCCATATTTTTCAAACGATGCTGAAGATAAAATAGTTGCAAATCTTTTTTTTAAAAACGGAGCAGTTGGTTATGTTATGAGCTCGTTTACGATCGTATCTCCTTGGTTCCATAGATACTTATTATTTGGAGAGGAGGCAACTATCTCTTCTAATCCACCAATTGGTGAGATTAACATAAGACAATTTCTTGCTCCAGTTATGATATCTGCTAAAGAACCTGATGCTTGGATTAAGAATAAGTTTATCCCTATTATTCCTGACATGGAAGGATTTGCTAGTAAAGATCCCTATATAAATGAAATTTTACATTTTGTTGACTGTTGTAAAAACGAGAAGGACCCAATCAGTAGTGGTAAGGATAACCTGGGTACTATGAAGGCTATCTTTGGGATATATGAATCCGCAAAAACAGGCAAGATGGTAGATTTAAATTCAATATAATATGATGAAAACTAGTTCACTTCGGGAATCAACTTTACTTGATTCTATGCTAGTTTTTTTATAAAATATTAATTTAGATCCTTTTCGAAGTTTATTTTTTAAACTTAATTTCTATAAATATAATACTTCATAACACTAATATTGATAATCTTAAGGATTTCTATAATTATTAATAAATTCAAACTAATATCAAAATTAATAGAGATGAAAAACAATATGTCAAAGCAAATTTTGGAATTAAAAGTTGGAGCAGATGCGCCAAAGTTTTGTCTTCCAGATAAGGATAATAAAGAAGTATGTTTGAACGATTTCAAAGGTAAATTTGTAGTTCTCTACTTTTACCCTAAAGATAATACCCCAGGTTGCACCACTGAAGCAATAGGGTTTACAGGAATTTTACCTGAATTACAAAAATTAGACTCAGAAGTCATCGGGATTAGTCCAGATAGTCCTGAATCACATGCTAAGTTTATAGAAAAGAAAAATTTGAAAGTTACCCTTCTTAGTGATGTGGATAAAAAAGTTATTAAAAAATATGGTAAATGGGCTAAGAAAAAATTTAGAGGTAAAGAATATATGGGTGTTGTTCGGAGTACTTTTTTAATAGATCCCAACGGAAAAATAGCACACATTTGGCCAAAAGTTTCTGTTAATGGACATCCTGAAGAAGTTCAAGAAGTATTAAAAAATTTAAGTAAATAACGTCATTTTTTATTCTTCTTAACCTATCATTTTAAATTTAATAAATTATGAATGTTAAAGAAGCGATTAAAAAAAGAAGAGCTTATAGATCTCTTGATCCGATTGAGGTTGACGATGAGCTAATCCGTGATTTTGCTGAAACCGTTCAAATTACCCCTTCATGTGCTAATAAGCAACCATGGAGATTAATTTTTGTAAAGGATAAAAAAGAATTAAACAGACTATTTACAGTTCTATCAGAAGGAAATAAATGGGTAGAAAAGGCTTCAATGATTATTGCTGTATATAGTAAACCTGAAAATGATTGTATGATTGGTGAGCGCCTTTATTATTTGTTTGATACTGGAATGGCAACTGCTTTTTTAATATTACGGGCTACAGAATTAGGCTTAGTTGCACATCCTATTGCCGGATTTAATGAAACCAAAGCAAAAGAAATTCTTAAAATTCCTGATGAGATGAGATTAATCACTTTAATAATTATTGGAAAACATTCAAAAGATATAAATCCTGTTCTCTCTGATGCAATGAAATTAGGAGAAAAACAAAGACCTCCTCGAAAGCAATTAAAAGACTTCATATTTATAAATCGCTATAACCGAAACTCTAAAGAGCCTTAATAGAAAAATAGTACTAATTAAAAAGTATGGAAATTCCATTAATATGATATTTAATTAAAAGATCGATATTAAAATCCACCCAATCATCATTTTTATAGTGTTTTGCTATTTCAAGTAATCCTTGTAATAAATTATTAGCAATGATATGCATTACAAATGTATAATTGAAATCATTTTCTCTCGACCTCTTCTCTTGAGTAAGACTCTCTGTAAAATGTGCTTCAATTGTCTTGATTAACATTTCTTTAAATTTTTCATATTTTGTACCTTCACTCTTATCCATCAATATTATTAATTCTTGTGCGCTTTCTTTAATTATTTCTCCAACCGGATGAGTAAACACGTCGGAAATGTTCCTAAAAAATTCATCCTCACCAAGATTTTTTTCTGTCTCGAATAGAACAATTAATAAATTGTTAACTTTCTCATAAATGGGATCAATTAGCGAGTAAAACAAATAATCTTTACTTTTAAAGTAATTATAGATATTGCTAGTACTAATTCTTGCCTTCTTGGCAATAGTTCTCATTGAAGTTTTGATAAAACCATGTTTTAGAAAGTCTTCACGTGCTGCATCTTCTATCCTTTTTCTAATTTCTTCTTTTTTTAACTGCATGGAAAACTATCTCTAATAATTAAAAAAAAATTGCCTTAATAATTTTGTTTTCTTTTTATTCTTATTATTTTATCTCTTTATGAATAAACTTGTGAATTAGGATTTTCATTACTGACCAATAGACCTTGACCTTTGATTGCATCTTCAAGCAAATTGTTCATTCTGTCCCAATTCGTTTTAATATCTATTGCATCAAACTGACATTTAAGAATACATGCAGCACAATGGATACCCAATGATCTTTTTGAGAGTTCAGGACCGTTATCTGTCATTTCAATACAATTTACTGGACAAATATCTATACATTGTCCACATCTTTGACATGCTTCATGGTTAAATATAAGTTTTGGATACAAATGGTTATGACAAAATTTTTCTCTGAAAATAATCTTTGCTTTTATTCTATTCTTTAACTTTTGGTAATTTAACTTCTTTGTAATATCTTTGGACTCTTCAATAAATCCATCGTTAAAACTAACAATTTTAT
>JAHQWY010000126.1 GCA_029856445.1 Promethearchaeia archaeon | reverse complement strand
GAATAGTCATCACATCATAACCTTCATTTTCAATTAATTTTTTCAAATCAGAACATCCATTCCAACTGCTATTATATACGGAAAAATGTTGATTATTTTTTCCTTGGTCGATAAGAGGCGAAAGTAGTGGAATAAAAGCAAATACAAATATAACTATAAATAGAGCTTGTTTATACATTGATCCTGATTTTATTTTTTTCCGAGATTGCGTTTCTCGTGATTTTTGAATAGTAGCATTTCTTACAAATACAAGAAACCCAATCCCACAAAATAAGGCGCCTATATAACATACTAATGGGATATAAGTTAAAAAGGTAGGAAAATCTTCTGGATTAATATCTTGAAATTGGACAGAAAATTCACTAATAATAATCCCAAAAATTATGAGATATATTGTAAAAAAAGTAAAAATGATCCCTTTCGAGATATTTAGACTTTTCTTAGAAGCTTTTCCTGATTTTACCATTTTTATTTTACTTTTTTTTTTGATAACTGTTTATTAATACAATTTTTATTGAATTTTAGTTTATAAAGAGAAATTGAATGTTTTTCCTGTAATTTCATTGTATAAATTTGAGAATAGATTGATTGTGAAGTTTAATTCTTTGGTAGTTGGTTCTACTCCGCCGTAGATAATATCTTCAATTTTTTTAATAAAAGGATATACCGATTCTGGTTTTAATTTCTTCTCTAATTCATTTACACATTTAATTGCATATTCTCGAATAGTCTGATGGATCAATCTAGGTTTTTTAAATTTTATATTAATCAGATCGTCGTAAACAAGATAAATATAAGCTATTGCCTCTTTTGGTCTATTTGTATCCACTAAAACTTTTACATTTTCTAATCTCTGCTTTATATCTATTTCTGGTTCTGGTTCCTTTTTTTTCTTTTTTGCCATTTTTATAACCTATTTCTATATTTTTTGAAATAATTTAATTAATAATTTTTTTTGAGTATATAATTTTTTGTACATCTTTTTCTAATTATTATTTTGATTTTGGAAATTATATTAAAAATTTAATTGAAAATTATATCCAGTTAATTGGAAATATACTGGTGAGAACAATTCACATGTTGTATAAAAATCACGTTCTGTGATTTTAAATGGTTTTGCGTAAATTATCTCCTCTACTTTTTGAATAAAGGGATAGATGGCTGCTGGGGTTAATTTCAATTCCTTAACAGAGACTATCGCAAAATCTCTTATTGTTTCATTTTCTCTTCTAATTCTACCATATTTAGCATCAACAAGTTTTATATAAATAGCATTAAATAAGTAGGAGATTGACTCTTCTAATCTTCCTGATTCTTTAAGAATTTTAAGATTAACAAGCCTAGACTCAAGAGGTAAATTTACAACCCTTGATTCTATTTCTTGTTTTTTGAAATACCGATAACCTAAAATAGCTAAAGCTGCTGTTATACCACCAAGGATTGGATAAAAAATTAGAGAAAACATTAAAAATGGTGGTAATCCAGTATCTCTAGTCGGTGTGTAAGGTGCTGCGGTAATATTTATAACTGTACTACTAGAAAGGGTAATTCCAGCAGTATTTACTACTTCAACTTCGATAGATCTAATACCGATTCCAGAGGGTATAGTGAAATCAACAGTGAAATTTCCATTGGAATCTGTGTCAACAGTATCATCAATAGGAATTCCACCAAACCTGATAATGAGTGTTCTATTACTTATTTTTATGGAGTCATTTGACATTGAAATTATTTGTCCTTTAATTGAAATCGTTTCTTCTTCAGATGCTTTATCTTGGATATTCCATTTGCATGTTATGTTAGAAAATAGTATTATATTGGGTATACTAATTTCTGAATCCCCAATATATGGAAAATCACCTGAATAACTTAGATTCAAACTTATTGTTTGATTAAATACATTAGTAGGAATTATGATATCTTCTATAAAAGACCCATCAGAAGGACTTGTAAAAAAGAAATTACTTGGCCAACTATATGTACTATTAAACCAATGATAAAATATTTGTACAGATGGGATACCAGCACCATTCATGTTATCATATTTTAAAAAACCTTCAACTCTAAAATCTTCCCCCGGAATTTTTGGATAATCATCAATTGTAGTAATATCAAAAATAGAAGTTGCATTAACATCAATATTAAAAAAATTGATAGGGACAATGTCATCAGTCCCCAGATCATCAATACATTCTACTTCAATTTTATGACTCGAATAAACATCTAATGTAAAAGGAATTGTATAATTGATTTGAAATTCACCAAGTCCGTTTGACGTAGCATTGTATAGAGTATCTATCATTCCATTTACGGCTACGGCTACATTATATCCCGATAAACTGTCATAAGGAGGTATTGGCTTAAATATTTTTCCTTCAATTGGAATAGTAGAATTATGATAATGTCGAGTTCCGTTAATCCAGGAATTTGTTAAATTAATGACTCCTATTAACGATGAGGTTTTAGGATTGATTATAAGATCATTATTATCTTTCTCTTCAAGATTATTTGGTTTATTAAATGTTTCGAAGTTCTTAATAAAACAGAATGAAAATGAAAAGAAAATCAAAATTGAAAAGATTCCAATCGAAATCATTTTCAAGTTTTTTCTTTTAATCATTTTTATTACCATAGATTTTTCATTAACTCATTGTTAAATTTTGTAATATCATGGGGGAAAAATTGATTCCTCATCAGACACTACGTAATTCATTCCATTAATAATTGGATCAAAAGATACTCTAATTTCAACATTAATTTTTAAAGATGGCCAAGGATCATATTCATCAATGAATATTGATACATTAAATCCTCCAGAGAGATCGGTAAATACACTATCATTATATGCTACAATACCCCCAGTAGTTTCATCAATTATTGTGACATTTATTTGAACTCCACTAATGGCAGTGTCGTTATCCCATTTTAAATTTCCCCACACATAGAGGGTATCTCCATCAACCCAAAACGTAGGCAATGGATCATATTTAAGAGAATATGCGAGATCAGTTATTTGTGTACCAGCATTTATATCTACTGTTATAAGAGAACTATTTGAACTAATCATATAAGGATTAACTAGAGAAATAAATAATATTCCATCGGAATGCTGTATCCTTCCTGTGAAACTTATGATGATATGATATTCTCCCGGTGGACAACTCTGAAGAATTGAACTAGTAAATGAATAATCTCCATTATCATTTATGATTTGAGTTTTAGGATCTAAAAGATCAAGATTATAAGAAACATCACTTAAACTAACGTCAAGTAGGATGATTTCTACTTCTAATCCTCTTAGATCTACTATACCATCAGAGACAGTTCCTGAAATAGTAAAAATATCATTATCTCTCAATAGGACATAATCATTTGAGATACCACTGATGTCAACAGTTTCATTTATAATAATATAAGTTGAATTATAGGGAAATATTCCAATATTTTCATACTCTACTTCTATATAATGTAACCCTGCGTGTAGAGCCGGTGAGCCCGTATTAACAAGAAATTGATGATATCCTCCTTCTGTACCATCATAAGTATAAGTACCCAAGATGCTATTAGTATATATATCCCTAAGGCGTACAATCGAGCCTAATGGGGCAGGAGCACCACCCTGATTTATCCATACCTCAAAATTAGCGATCTCACCACGTAGATATGTTTCTGGGGGATTTAAATCGTTATAAATAAGAGATCTGTGGTTTCCTTCGATTTTGAAAATTATTTCTACTAAACTTGGATCATAAACTCTTAACTGATAATTAGCGTTAACAGCAACTGAAAAATTACTTATAGAAAATAAAAAGAAATTATGAGGAATAGGGGGAGGGTGGAAAAATGTTCCATTAAACCATACTTCTAAGGTATAATTTCCTGTACTGACAAAACTATCAACACTAAACTCAGCATAAATCTCACCGTATTGGTTAGTTAAATAAGACCCACTTTCTAGGATTAAAGCATTAGGAATTTCTGTAGGACCATCGAAAAGATGAATTGAGATTCCACCAGTCTTAATAGGTTTCAAATTTTGCGTGTCATTCAAAAATCCATGAATAAAAAATGTGCGATCAGATGTACCCTTACTAATTTCACGATTTTGAGGCCATATATCAAGATTTATACTGATTGGAGCATCTAAAATAAAATAAGAGTAATTTATTCGTGGTCCATTAAGTGCATACAGGAGATTGGGTCCTGCAGCATTATCATCAACATAGTAATTCAAAATTGTAATTCCATTTATGTCAGTTATATTACTCCCAATAAAGAAATTGTTTGAGTAGTCGTAGAATTCAACAAGTTCACCTTGTACAGGGCCCCCTGTTTCATTAATAGTAATAGCTTTTAAGGTAAGAGTTGTATACCTTGGAACAATGGGAGACTCATGAACGCCAGCCTCAATATTATTAATGTAAAATAATAAATTCAATGAAATTTCTTCTGTAATATTAAATCCAATTCTACTGCTCGAATCATTCATCATACCCCAAGGAATTGGCCATTGACTTGAACCATTAAAGTCAACCCGAATATCATACTGTCCTTTCTGAACCCAAGGATTTACATTTACAATTTCATTAAAGTCACCGTTATCATCCGTCATAGTAAATGTAATATCAAATGGTGTAGTTATTTTATTTTCGGTGCCTCTTTGTAATAATACAAATTCAACAGTTGCATTTACTACTCGTTGATTTGCTATCGGGTCATAAACATAACCTTGAATGTTTGTGGTATTACTGATCGAGCGATTTATAAATGTTGGGTTCACACTCATAAGATTTACTTCGATATCTCCATAAACCATAAAACCCGTATAATTACTGGTTAATTGATAGGACGCCATTATTGCATGAGGTCCAACTACATATGAATCATTAATATTTATTAGGATTGATGCAATACCATTTGAATCAGTATAATCTACACCTAAGGGTAATCCTGAACTTAAATCAGTAAATCGTATCATTTTATTATCTATAGAAGAGTTTGTACTGGAACTTAAAATCGCTGTTAGATTAGCAAATTGCCCTCTATATCCTGCTGTAAAATTGGAATAGACCTCTATGTTATAGTTTGCCATTGGGTTTCCACCTTCTCCATAAGAATCTCCAATAACATCAAATTGTACCCACATTCCATCTCCAGAAATGCTTGTTGGGACATAAATTTCAGCCCAGTTATAAATGTTTAAATACTTAATTGCGAAGAAATCTTTACCCTCATCGAAATCGAAACCTTCTATAATTCCCATACTATTGAAACCATCAACAAAGCGACTAGACACGTTAAAAGCCCTTGCAAATACACAAAAGGTCGTAGCAAATTGAGGCCATAAACCTTCTTCGTGCTCACAAAACCATTCTGCGATGTCTTCACCATCACCAGGAGGGTCGTTTAGTAATGCATCAAAACCAATTGTAAAATTACTCTGAAGATAATTTCTAATTTTATTCGCTACTTCAAATGTATGATCAGTATCTTCAATAATTAAATTCAAAACATCATAATGAGATTTAAAATATGGATGTGTATTAATATAAGTACCTATTGAGGAAGGTAATTGTAAATATTTGTTTTTTATGAATATTGGAGTGTACTGTGCTTCAACAGCACTATTATTAATATCATCATTCGAAGGTAAATGTAATCCGAATAATTCATATGTCATATTAACTGGATCTTCACTTGTAAAAGATAGATCAAGTGTAGTACAGTTAAAATCTGTTTTATGAAGTCTTACTGAACCAGGATCTAAATTATTCGCAGCAACACTACCTTCCATTATAAAAGGAGTCGGAAAAAATGAAGGGATAACCATTGAATTTGGACCTATTATGGGTGAAAGTGGCATTTTCAGTTGTATTATATCATACATACCATTATATGGCGGTGAAAAATAGTCACTATAGGCAAAAAAATCATATAAACTAGTCGCAGCTGTTGATTGCCATTCATCTCCAGTAAATTCATCAAAACACTCATATCTCCATAATTTGGTCGTCATATTTGTAAAAAAATCGTAATCGTAAACTCTAAAGACCTCTCTTTGAGCCCCTTGAGAAGCTAGTAGAGCTAATAGAGCCGCTGAAAAATCACTTAAATCTAAATCATCAATACTACTATCCATCATCTCCTTTAGCATATCCAATATCTCTTGTTGTTCCTCTGGGCTCAAATCGTTAAAGAGATCCATTAAAAAATCTTCATCAAAAGGAAATGGGGGTTTTGTTAACTCAGCATCCTCAAAATCCTCACCGGCTTTTTCCCTATTAGGATTTAATCTTCGAGTGCCGAATAATAAACTAATAAAGAAGGTTGAGAAAGCAAATACGGAAACTAACAAAAGGGCAACTAGTATTACTCCTATTACTCTTTTTTTATTAATTCCCGCACCTAGTAATTCCTCCCTTAAATCCGACATATTAAACTAAAACAAACCTTAATTTTTCAATTAGAATATTAATAATAAAAGTCTTATATATAATTTTCCACACATTCTTTTTAAATTCTGTATTTTTAAAAAGGCACCTAATAATATGGAAAATAAATGATTTTCAAATATATATTCTTATCATTGATGAGAATACTATTTTTGACGAATTGATGATTAGATGAAGAATTTAAATAACAAAACTTGAGAATTAATCACACACTTTTTTTAAGTTAATTAAGGGTTTATGACGTATTTCTCCCCGTTTCAATGTACTGCAGATATCATCTACCAGAAGTTATAATTCAGAGCCATACTCAAAATTCGAAGCCGCATTTAGTGCAAACCTGCTTCTTAGCGTAGATAGGTTTAGGGATATAACTAATTATTCGTGATTTGTCTTCGACCTCTTTTACAGCGAAGCCAGAAGCGCCACAATTAGGGCATATTCTTCTTCCTGTTCCTGTGGGTATAGGGGTGCTTGGGGTTGTTACTGTTGGCGTAGAAGCGGAATAAGAGGGGGTGGTTCCATAACTTGGGGTCGATTGGGAAGTAATTCCTTGGGCTAAACTCGAAGGCATTACTGCTTTTGGTTCTTTTAATTCTTCAATACGTCTTTCCTTATATGCAACCTCTTCCTGTAGTTTGGAAATTTGTGTTTGTAATGGTCCAATTTGTTGCTGTAGCATTGAGTTATGTTGTTGTAATTCTTGAACTTGCTGTTGCAACCCAGGAATATGTGCTTGCAGTTGAGCTTTTTCATCATTGAGTTTATTTACCTGTTGTTGGTATCCTTCTATTGAGGCTTGAAGAGATTGAACTTGATTGGTTAATCGATTTACTTGACTATCTTTTTCCGTGAGTTGAGCATGTAATGAAGAATATTGAGCATTTACTTCATTAAATTGATTTTGTAATTGATTTAATCTAGAATCTTTATCTTGTAGTTGAGTCAAAACAGAATTATATTCCTCTTGTGACGGACCTACAGAAATAGTTGGAGTAGGAGTAGATATAGGGGATGGAGTAGATTCATAAACAGGGGGTGGGGTTGAAATTTGTGAGGGGGGCATCATTGAAGGGGGAGGAGTCAATTGTGAGGGTTGTGAGGGGGGCGTCATTGACGGAGGGGGCGTTGTTGGTGTAATTGAAGGAGGTGGCATAGGAGGGGTAGATATTGATTTTTTTTCTTCTTCTTCCTCATCATCTCTCTCATATTCATACGACAAATTAATCTCCTTTAATATTTTTTAACTTTATTAATTGGTTATTTAACATAAATATGGAATTTAAGTTTATAAATTAATGCATAAATATTAATATAAATTTGTTTTGAAAAAGAGATATTAGAAGCATTTCCAAAACGGTTTTAATTTATCTTTTATTGCAGGAATTAGTTTGTTATTATAATAGTCTAACAATTCTATTCTTGATGATCTTGGTTCTTCCTGCAATATTTTTTCATTCTCATCATTTAAAACTCTTAAACAATTATAAACAGCTCTTGCCTGTTTATCCAGATTATATCCTCCTTCAAGAGTTATAAGAATTCTATCTTTTGCATATTTATATGCGATTGTTTTAATTCTAATTAAATAATTTGCAGGTGCTTGGTAAGTCCAATTCATCTCTGTCAATCTATCTGTCCAATGGGTGTCAAAACCAGCAGAAATTAAAATAAATTCAGGTTTATACTCTTCACAAATAGGAAAAATTATTTGATTAAAATATAATGGGATAACATCATCAGCAGAACTAGGTGGCATTGGAAAATTAACAATTTTACCTTCACCTTTTCCTGAGCCGATCTCACCTATATACCCACTTCCAGGATACAGAGTTCTTCCATCTTGGTGAGAATTAAATATTACTAAATCACCTGAATCTGATCTAGAACCATTAAAAAAAATATCCTGCGTACCATTACCGTGATGACAATCCCAATCAATTATGGCAACTTTTTTTATTCCTTTTTCTCTAAAAAGATATTCGGTTGTTACAGCAATATTATTGAATATGCAAAAACCAGCAAATTTATGGGTGTTTGAATGATGCCCAGGTGGTCTTACCAAAGCAAAAGCGCTCTTAATATTTCCATTTAAAATCTCGTCAGCTGCTTGTAGATTACCACCTACTGAGTAGAGTGATGCCTCAAAAGTTTTAGGAGATGCGGCAGTATCAGCATCTAGATATTGAATACTGTTTGTTTTTTCACTAAATTCACAGATTTCTTGTATCTCTTTTATCAATCTATCTCTGTGAACATACCTTATTTGATCCAAACTAGCTTTCCTGGGTTTAATGATTTTAAAGTTTGGGTCATCAAGTAGTCCCTTCTCCTCTAAAAAATTCATAATAGCAATTAATCTTTCAGGACTCTCAGGATCTGTTCCTGTTTGATGTTCTAAATATATAGGATCATAAATAATTCCTACAGTCATTTGTCATGATCTCTCTTTTTTCTAAGATGGCTTATTACTTTTTTAGATTTTTACAGATTAATTATTTTATTATTTACGAATAAACTTAAAAAAGTTTCTTCATAGGTTTAATTATTAATGAACAATATTGAGAAAATCAAGCTAAAGATTATTATAATTGGAGAATATGCAGTTGGTAAAACAAGCTTAGTTAAAAAGTTTGTATCGGGGCAATTTTCAAAAGATTATCGCACCAGTATTGGGACTAATATCTATACTAAAAAAATATCGCTAGAAAAAGATAGAGATGTGATTCTACAGCTTTGGGATATTGCTGGGCAAGAAAGATGGATTAATATGAGGCATTCATATTATTCAGGGGCTAAAGGAATAATAATTGTAGGAGATTTAACAAGGAGGAATACTTTTGATCAAATTGAAAAATTTTGGATCCCTGACGTAAGTCAATATTGTTCTTTTGCACCAATTATTTTAATCGCTAACAAAAGAGATTTATCTAGTAAATTAAACGAACATGAGATAAATTCTTTAGGTAAACGTATTAATGCTGAATCAGAGTTTTTTACTTCAGC
>JAHQWY010000125.1 GCA_029856445.1 Promethearchaeia archaeon | reverse complement strand
TTCATAACCACTAGGTGCACTACAAGGATGTGTAATAGAAAATTGAAAGAATCCTCCTGGTTTTATTACCCTAAAAGCTTCTGATAATGCTTTTTCATTATCAACCATATCCATAATACTCATTGTTGCCATAGCAAAATCAAAATGGTTTTCTGTAAGAGGAAGTTCAGTGCCACTAGCAACTTTATACTTTATTCCTAGAGGTTCTTTTTGTTCAGCTTCTTTTGCATACTCGATAAACACTTTTGATATATCTATTGCGGTCATTACTGCCCCCATCTTGGCTGCAATTCTAGTGTTATACCCTTCTCCACACCCAATATCCAGGCCCTTTAAATTTGCTATATCGGGTATCATTTTAAAAAAAGCAGGAGAATTTATTAAGTCCCTTGATCGATCATATCCCATTCTTGAAAGTTTAGTCCAGTTTTCAGCATTTTCATTCCAAAATTTGGCAACATCTTTATCATCCAATTGAATCACCCTTATATTCTCGAGTACATTATAGAATTAATTAATATAAATCTCATTTTATAATAAATCATATCATAAGTTAAAAATTCTTTATTTAAGACAATTATGTTGGATATCACCAACTACTTTGATTTTGAGAATAATTTAGGAAAAGAAATTAAGATTGTTGGAAAGATCGCTGAGGAAGTCTGGCAACATATTACTTCGTTTGTTGAATCTCACCCGTATATGAATTATTTCGATTTAGATGATGGTCACCAGATAATTATATACACGAAAGACGAAATTTCATGTAACGAAAAATTAGAAGTAAAAGGTCAGTTAATTAAGGTGGAAAGCAAACATAAAAATCCCAGATCTAAAATTGTTGATAAATACTTTGAATACCAGTTACTTGTTGATTCATGGAAATGTGTAGAAAGTTAACATCAATATATAGAAACATCAATTTGTCGTTCTGCAAGTAAAGATTTAAGATCACTAGCGAGAAAATCTTTTGCTTCATTTTTTTCCTTGAGATAATAGTCTATGTGAGCGAGTCCTAATCCACGAATATACTCATACGCGCCCTTTGATGGATGAAGTTTTGATATTGGTTGCATTGAATCAGCTCTGGATTTTATTTCAGGATTATTTCCACTCATTGTAACTAATTGCGTACGGGTATACTCATGTATTTGTTCAATGGCATCGTTAAAATGAAAATGATCAGCATTATTCAAAACTACTATTTGTTTGGGTTCCGGTGTCCGATTATAAAGATCTATCACTGCTTTCAAAGGTACAAGATGGTCATATTCTGCAGCTAAATAAAGTATACCAACTTTACGATCCCAAAATTTTCGGATTACTCCCAATAAATCAGATTCTGGGCGTTCAGAATCATCCTCCTTTTCTGAAGAATCACCTCCGCCAGGTGCTAAAGGCAGAGCTGCACGGATTCTATTATCACGACTAGTTACCACAATTGTTGTCCAACCACCAAAGGAATGTCCGGTTATCCCTATTTTTTTGGAATTAATCAATTTTTGGGGTATCCATGTATTCCCTGTTAATATATTATCAATCAAAAATGAAATGTCAATTGGTCTATTTAACGCTGATTTTAGTGATATTTCTGACATTTCCTTAAGAGATGCTTCTTTATTAATATTCATATAGACCTCTACCATCTCCAGAGCTGTGTTACCCATATGGTCTGGTGAGGCGACTATGTATCCGTGGCTAGCAAGGTGACAACATAAGTGAGTAGTTTGACGCCTATGTCCGCCAAAGCCATGGGAAAATAAGACTAAAGGAAAGCGTCCTTTTTGAGGTTGAGCATCTCGAACCGCTTCTTGCCTTATGTGGGTGAAAAGAAAGTATTTATCTTGCGTTTTTCTATCTAAATCTCGACCTTTATATTCTTCTGTGGTAGGATACCAAAATTCTACCGGTAGTTTCCTCTCTCGAGATTTATCGTTTAGTTCCTGTGTGCGTACACCTACAGGGAATGGCCCTCGAGTGAAAGGATCGTATTTTGAACTCATTTCTATTCTCTTTCTCTAAATTATTTTTATAAACTAGGTTTTTAAGTCTAAATTTAATTTTAGAACGAAACTAGCAACTAAATATAATAAAATAAAAAGAATAATCAAAAATAAAATTTATAAAAAGCTAGGATTGTTGATTCATCTCTGCTTTTTGAAAGATTGAATAATAAATAGTAATCTCGATGTTTCATTCTGTTATTAAAAATTTAATAAAACTTGCGAGAAAATCTATTTTGGATTCATTTTACTTCACTTATTAGTAAAATTTTAATATGAACCAGATTTCTAAATCCAAATTTATTAGAAATTTATATAATTTATACCAAATCTATATATTATTTTGAAAAAGAAAGAGTAAATAATAATAAACTTTCCATAAAAATGAGGTTGTTTTAAGCTATGTCCTTACAGAAAATGACTACAAAAAAAATAATTGAAAAAAAGCATAAGGGAGAGAAAATAGTTACCATAACAGCTTATGACTATTCGATTGGCAAAATCGTCGATGAATGCGGATTTGATTTAATTCTCGTAGGAGATTCACTTTCACAGGTAATTCTGGGTCATGAAAACACATTAGCAGTCACGATGGACGAGATGATCCATCATACTAAAGCTGTTTCCAGAGGAGTATCAAATGCGTTATTAGTTGGTGATATGCCTTTTCTTTCTTATAAAATCGATATCAAGGATGCTGTGTATAATGCAGGAAGATTTATTCAAGAGGGACTTGCGGAGGCGGTCAAAGTTGAAGGAGGTACAGAAATTTTACCCACAATAAAAGCTATAATTGATGCTGACATAGAAGTAATGGGCCATATTGGACTCACTCCACAAAAAGTTTATAGATTTGGAGGACATTTAGTTCAGGCTAGAACTCTTGACGCTGCAAAGAAATTAATTATGGATGCAATAAACTTACAAAATGCTGGAGTGTTTTCTATTGTTTTAGAAGGTATTCCATGGCAGATTGCTAAAATGGTAACAGAAACAATTGAAATCCCAACTATTGGAATTGGAGCTGGACAATATTGCGATGGCCAAATTATCATTATTTATGATATGTTAGGAATTTTTACAGAATTTAAACCAAAATTTGTCAAACATTTTGGTCAGATTGGAGAAAACATTCGAAATGCTCTAAACGCTTATAAGAATGAGATTATTAATAGTAAATATCCTGATTTAGACCATTCCTATACATATCCAACAGAGGATTTAAGCGAAATTAATGATTGGTTTGAAAGTGCTGACCTGAAAGAAGAAGCATTAAAACTAAAAGAGAAATTAACATAGATTTGATTTATTTTAATATTTTCCTTATTATCCCTTGAAATTTTCTTCAATAAGGCTTTTGATGTACTCCGTTTTAGGAGGATTTTGTTTTTTAGCTTTTTCTAATAATTCACTGGCATCAGAATTTCTAGGATCAATCTCTAATAAGTAATTACAAAGATCTACAACTAAACTATACCATCCAAGCTCATAGGTTTGTAAAGTTAAACGTGATAAAGTTTTAATGTCGTGTGGATTTTCCAATACTACTGAATTAAGATCCTTATTAAAATTTAGATACCCTTTAATAAATTTTGATACTCTTTCCGCAGATTGAGTTATATCCTCGTGTCCCTCACACATAATATCAATATGTAGAGCAAGTAATTTCTCCATTGATCTAATGTATTGTTCTAAATCTCCATCTCCTATATTTATCGCAATTCCAGGAATATCCCCAGCAAAAAGAATCTTTTTACCTCCGATTTCTAGAAAATATGCCACAGATCCAGGTGTATGTCCTGGAATGTGAATACACCTAAATTCAAGTTGCCCAAATTTTAAGATCTCATTATCTTTTCTAATTTTTTTCGTTATTTTTACTGGTTCATATTTAAAGTCAGCAAAAATTTGATTTGGAGGTGGTTCTGTTGGCTTATTTTCTATTCTCTCAGCATCTAGCTCGTGTGCGTAGAATTGAATGTCTTTGTTATATTCTTTCAGCTTAAAACAAACTCCAAAATGATCTAAATGCCCATGGGTTATAAGGCAATGCTTTATATCTTCTAATTTGAGACCATCCTTTTCAATTTCTTGAATTGGTTCGAAATTGATACCCGCATCAATCAAAATTAACCCATCATCACTTTTTGTATCAATGAGGTAAACGCAACAATCAAAAACATTAGGATCATAAGGTTTTACCACATAAACATCTTTAACAACTGTCTTCATTATGAAAATAAAATCTGTTTTTTAATTAAATCTTAAAAATAAATTATATATAGATGGGAAATATTGAAATGTTTATAATTTAAGATCTTAATTTATTTTTTTTTTAACGAATTAATATAAGAATGAGGTGATTGGTATATGCCAGTAATTCATGTGCATATGTGGAAAGGGGTCAGCGAAGAAATCGTTAAACAAATAATATCAGGAATAACCAATGTTTTTGTCGATATGGGTATTCCAGCCAGAGCAGTAGAAGTTCTTGTCCATGAAGTCCCAAAGACTCATTGGGGTATAGAGGGTAAACCTGCTACAGAAGCTATCCCAGATGTAAATCCACCTTAATAGTAATAGTATATCGAATGAATAAGTAAAAGTTTTTAATTCAACATTATATAACGATTAATAAAGTAAGTTTATCTTAATTTTGATATTTCAAAATCCAAAATTGCTAATCAATTCTGACGGTTTCTAAGATCATTAAATCCTCCGCAATCAAGATTTCTTTATCAAAGATATCCTTTAAACTCTCGATTGACTGGTTTACTATCTTTGCGAAGGGAGGTGAGATGTGAGTTAACACTAATTTTTCACATCCAGCGTCTCTGGCCATTTTTGCAGCATCGATTGGAGTACAATGACCATATTGATGAGCAATTTCTGACTGATCATCTGAAAACGTAGATTCACATATAAAAATATTACTTTTATCAGCTAATTCAATTAAATTTTGGATAGGCTTTGTATCTCCAGAATAGCACACATACACTCCATTTTTTTCTATACGATAAGCGAATGATGGAACTGTATGATTCATCTCTGCATATTTTATTTTATACACGTCATTTACTTCTAATACATCATTACATTTTGTCAATTCTTTAAATTGGAGCTTAAATGGCAGTTTAAGTAAAATATCTGGTGGGAGGTTCTGTAACTCAAGCAATTTTGCTACAGATTCCTTTATAGGGGATGGTCCGATAATTGTCAAATCAACTGTTCGATTAATGCACAAATAATACCAGAGAAGAGAAGTTATTCCCATGAAATGGTCTCCATGCAAATGAGATAAACAGATTGTATTAACACTAGATAAAGCATTCAATTGCATTAATCTTTGAGTAGTTCCATCTCCACAATCGAGTAGAAGAGTTCGGTCTATCAAGATTGAGGGATAACTTCTCGTTGCTGTTAGAATCCCGCCTGATGTGCCTAAAAAGGTTATTTTCATGACTATTACCTACTGATTATAAAAGCTTAATTTAATATATTTGGTTAAAGAATTAAAAAATAAGATACATCATAAAATTTGGGAATTTGGAGAAATGTAAAAAAAGAAAAGGGTAAAAAATTATTTTTTAACGCTTAAAATTAGCATTAACCCAATCGGTGTAACCCTTTGCTTCTAATTCTTTTGGAACTGCTTCAAAGAATTGAGCGGTAATTTCTTTCATGTGTTTCGCAGCGATTGGATGGAACATCATTGCTAAATCTAAGCCTACGAGGCTTAAGCTAAGTGCATTTATTATTTCCCATATAGGACCTCTATATTGCCGCAACCCCCATTCAGGTGCTTGCTTTTCAGACATCCATGCTTCCCTTGCGCCCCATGCATTTGTGGTACCTCCGCTGATAGGGTATGCTAAGTCGGTTTCTCCAAGGAGCCCTGCGATGCGCATCCTTTGGTAAATGCTGAAGCTGTATTCAAGGCCGTAGCCAAGGGTGGCGCATGTGGGGTCCATCACTATTCTGTTCGGAGGTAACCCTAATTCGAGAGCATCCTTATTCATTTTAATTTGATTATTTAGATCTAAACTTGTCCATAATAAACAATTATGATCATATTTAACTGCAAGAGGAATTACTTCTTCCCATGTAGCCTTATCTGCTGCTGACAACATGAGCACTTCGCTTTCGGTAGCTGCTGCAGTAACTTCAAACAGCTCTACATCCTTTTTCTTATTTCCAGAGCATCCGATAATGACAGGAACATCAACAGCTTGAAGTATTTCCTCAAGAAATTTTCTAGATTGCGAAACTGGAATGTCTCCCATAGCAGGGTCAATTGAGAGCGAATGAAAAGTAATACATTCAGCTCCAAACTTATCTACCGCAAATTTTGCCCATTCTGCAGGATCTGCCAATACTTCACCATATTCTTGCTTGATTGGTTTAGGAAGCATCATCTTTGCGCCCATATCAAATACGTCATAAGTGACTAATGGTGGATTTGGGTTTCTTTTATTTAATCCCAGAAAATTATAAAAAGGAGGAACCACTTCTCCACCGATTACCGCTCTTTTTCCATTAACACGGACGAATTCAATTTCCTGTATTTTACCAGGGAAGTTTAAATCAAGTGAAAATTTTGCGGGGGTCCATTCAGCTTTTCCAGGAACTCCAGGTAATACGGCTTGAGCAGCAGCTTGAACCATTCCAGGTAACATTTGGAATTCAAGGTATTCAGCAAACAAATCTACGTCGGTGAGCTCAATTTCCTCAGTGTCTCTCATAAATTCAGCTAATTTTTTACTTAACTCGTCAAATGAAATTTATATCACTTTTTTTGATTAATTAATATTTTGATAGATAGACAATTGTAGAATTGAATTTAAGTTTATTTAAAAGGAGTATGCGACGAATTCAGTCATTTCATGTATGAGTATGATCGTCTTAAAAACTATATGATTGAGAAATTCTTATAAAATTTTTTAAGGAAAACTTACTTCATTAGCTTCAATTAAGGTGCAGAAAAAAATTAGTTTTGAGATCGCCAATTTTGTGAAATTCAACTACTCTTCTGTGATAGAGTTATAAAAGGAGCCAAGAAGTCATGAGTAGATATAAGTTATCGATGCATAAGGAATTAGAGCGAGGATGGAGCCTTTTTAATAAGGGAAAATTAGATGAAGCACTACAAATATTAGACAATTTTGAAAGAAAAGAAGATTTAACTCCAGAAGATAACCATTATTGTCGGTTCCTTAAAGGAATCATTTTACTATATACTGGAAGATTTCAAGAGAGCCTTAAAATAGCAGAACAAGATTATCAAGAGAGCGAAAAACAAAACAAACCTTTATTTCTGATAGATTCGATCTATACAAAATGGAACATCTTATTTGCTCTAGGTAGGGTTCCTGAAACATGGGAAGATGTTGTGTTATGCGAAAAATTACTTAAATCAGTATCAGAAGATCCTCCCACAGAGGTTGAAATGAGAATAGGATTTTTTTATTATATGAGGGGTTATTTCTTTTTTTGGGAGCATAACTATGATAATGCTCTAGAATACCATAGAAAAAGTCTCTCAATTTTTGAAAAAGATGATAATCCTTTAGTACCTTCTATACTATGTATACTAGGACATTCTTACGCCAATAAAGGAGATTTAGAATTAGCTTTAAACTATCATGTGCAGAGTGTAGAGATATTTAAAAGCAGATTCCCAAATTCGACTATGGTTAAATGGTTGATTGCAGGTTCTTATGACAGTATTGGTTCCATCTATTATCAGCAAGGTAATTTAGACATTGCCCTTGAATATTATGAAAAAAGTATAGAAATTTGGGAACAACTTAACTCTCCCATTTATGTATGTGTTGTATATTATAATTTAATAAGAACTTTACTTGCTAAAAACTCCCCTGAGCAAGCTAAAGAATATCTACATCAATTCTATCAATATAATGAGAAACATAAGCTTCTTCAAAATATTTCATACTATAAATTATCACATGCCCTTATATTAAAATCAAGTACCCGTACTCGTGACAGGGCTGAAGCTGAAAAAGAATTGATAAAGATAATTAAGTGGCGTGATGAAGTAATAAAATCGGGAAGTCCAGGGGTAGCATTAGAATTCTCACCAGCAATTTCAACTCTCTGTAGGCTCTATTTAGAAGAATTAAGAATAACAAACGACATGACAATTCTAAATGAAATTGAACCGCTTATTGAACGATTACTGAAAGAATCAGAACGTACTAATTCTTACTCATTACAAGCACAAGCACGTTTATTACGTGGAAAAATAGCCTTACTTCAGATGAATATGGGAGATGCTCGACGGAATCTTTCTCAAGCGCAAGAAATTGCTGAATCACACAACTTACACTTGTTAGCTAGAATGATTTCACATGAGCATGATAAGTTTTTAGATCAATTAGATGAATGGGAAAATCTTAAAAAGAATAGAGCATCAATATCAGAACGAATGGATTTTGCCTTATTAGATGAATCATTAGAGTTATTACAACAAAAACGTGCTATAAAGGCACCAGAATTACCCGCAGAAGAACCTGTACTGCTTTTAATAATAGCAGGTGGGGGGATTCTGTTATTTTCATATCCTTTTTCTGATAAAGTAAAAATAAATGAAGAGCTATTTGGAGGATTTTTATCAGCTTTTAATTCTTTTAGTGATGAAATCTTATCTGAAGGGCTTGATCGCGTTAAATTCGGTCAATATACCGTTCTAATAGAGAATATAGCAGATTTCTCTTTTTGTTATTTGTTTAAGGGTCAAACATATTTAGCTAAAAAGAAATTATTAGATTTTGCAGAGAATTTTAAAAAGAATAATTCGATGATGCAGACATTAGAAAAGTCCAACCAATCAAGCCAAGTTATTGAGCTTAAGGATTTTCCTTTCCTTGAAGGATTCATAAGGGGGATTTTTGCATATGAATAAGAACAAATTTCAAGAATTCTTTCTTAAAATCTTTTTTTTTGTAAGTATGAAAATGGCCCCTAAAGCTAGAACAATTGAAAGTAATACGAACTCTAATTTAAATCCTGGAATGATCGGCAAATAGTATCTCGTTACGGTATAATCATCTGGTAAGACGGTTAGATTATAGGTATCTGGTCCTCCACCAACCAAAATAACTTCTATATAATAGATTTTAGTTTCCGTAGCGGTGTAGTTTATATAGGGAATGTCGTCCAAACTAAAATCAACTAATGATGATTTACTGAATATACTATTATCGAGAGTTTTATCATCCTTGACATACGATTTGGAAGGTCGTTTATTAAAGAGGAATAATGTGAAGTTTCCATCTTCTTCATGATTTACACTGATTCGAGTGTTGTTTCCTTCTTGTAAATCAAACAAAAAGAAGGCATAATTCCCATTTTTTATATAATCTGAATAAGTGAATGCTTTAACATTAGTGATTGGAATTAATAGAAAAAATAGCGAACAAATTAAAATGATCTTTTTATAATTCATTATTAGATAACTTCGAATTCTTTTAAAATAG
>JAHQWY010000124.1 GCA_029856445.1 Promethearchaeia archaeon | reverse complement strand
AGGAATAAATTATAGGCTAAAAAAAAACATTCCATTACAGCTTAGAAAAAAAAAAATTTTTTTCTGTAATATTATTAGCAATCTCTTCTTATAAATTTTTTGGTAAATCGTCAATTTTATGAACGTTCTGTTCCATATTTCTGTAAATTTTATTGTTATACCAATGTATTGAGATTAAGAATTTTAAGTTTCTTTATAACATCCGTATTTTAAAAATAAAAGCTAAAATAGTTCATAAATTTAATGAATATAAAATATTTTTCTTGAAAAATATGTGAACAAAATCATTTTTTTCGCAAATTATTATCCGATTTTTTGATCTAAAAGTTTTTCTAAAATTTCTGATCAAAAACAAATTATAAATTTATTAAGTTCTTAATAAGGACGCAATTGGCAGAAATCAATCAAAAGCAGAAAAACTAGAAATTCCACTTCCAAAATTTTTAAATAAAATCATATGTATACCTTTTATAGAAATGGAAAGAATAATTAATTTATTTATTAAAAAAATCTCGTATTTTTCTTAATATTTTGATGATGAAATCATATATGAATAGTTTAACATATTTTATTTTTTTTCCAATTGTTATCTAATTTTTATTTGAGTAAGAGCAAATTTAAATTGGTTAAGACTATTTAATTCTTAATTGAAATATATTTGTATTATAATATTGAATAGAATCATCTAAAAAAGGATTAATTATGTCAAGTGAAGAATCTGGAAAAAAGCATTATGTGCCATTTATTGGTTTACTTGAGGATTATGTAGGAAGATCTCCGTTGGATTTCTACAGTTGGGGTCATATTGCTTTTGGAATAGGGGCTTTTTCAATATTTTCATTGATAATAACACTTTGGGAATTTTATATCGGACCAGCTATAATGCCTTGGTATTGGATTCTGATATTCGTTATTATTGTTGGAGTAGGATGGGAAATCATTGAAAACACGATTATTTGGAAATTAGGGATTAAATATGAAAATAGAAAAGATTCTTTTTTGAACTCATTTTTTGACATTGTTTTCGTAATAGTAGGTGGATTAGCAACTTGGGTGCTTAAATGGATAGTCATGGATGTTATGGGAGAGTTAGGAAGGTGGTTTTATATCTCTGCATTAATAATGTTTGGAATTATCTTAATCGCATACTTTATTGGTTTTTATATTACAAACGAGGAGACTAAAAAATCGAGGAAAGAATTAGGTCGAATAATCAGTTAAATTCAAAGTATATTTCATAAATTTTCCATTTTTTTCTTAATATTTTTAAAAATAAATTTTTTTTGAGTACATACCCCTGTATTCTCTTAGTTAAACTAACTAAATTCTAAATTATGGGAGATTATTCCCATTATATATGATCATGTATAAGTTAATTAAAAACTAGTAATTAAGTAGAACTAGAAACAACATTTATTATAAAAGATAATTATATTAAGGGATTATGGAACTTAAGAGTTTTAACTTATTGATCGTCGGTATGGGGGGTCAAGGTGTTATTAGAGCAGTACAGATTCTCGCTTGGGCCGCTTTATTAGATAATTATAAAGTTCGTACTGCTGAAACACATGGCATGGCCCAAAGAGGTGGTTCTGTTTCTTCATTTCTTCGATTTGGTAATGAAGTTGAAGGTCCTTTAATTCCAAGTGGAAATTCTCAAGTAATTATAGCGCTTGAAGCTAGCGAAGCTATACGTAATTTCAGGTATGCTAATTCTAAGACAATTTTTCTTATAAATAACAAAATCATTGTACCTCCTTCAGTTCATTTAATGAATATTGATTATCCCGAATTAGATTCAATTAAGAATTTTCTACAACAAATATCTTCAAATGTTTTTTTAATTAACGGACATGAGGAAGCCATAAAAGTTGGAGATATACGCACGTTAAACGTATACATGCTAGGCGTTTTAGCGGGTTCTGAAAGATTACCGATCAAACAAGAAATACTTGAGAACTCTATAAGAAGATTTATCCCAAAAAAAGCACAGACGGTTAATAAAATTGCTTTTCAGAATGGATTAGAAAAAGGAAAAAAAATAAAAGAGGAAATTTTATGAGTGTACCACATTTTGCGGTAAGCAGTCCTGGTAGTCACGTTATTTTATTAGGAAATGAAGCAATAGCACGTGGCATATTAGAAGCTGGTGTTATTATTGGTGCAGGGTACCCCGGAACACCATCTTCTGAGATCTTATCAACTCTTGCAGAGATCTATCCTTATTTCTCGCATTTAAAGATAGAATGGAGTGTAAATGAAAAGGTTGCATTTGAAGTTGCATATGGTGGGTCGATGTCAAATGTACGATCAGTGGTCTGTATGAAACATGTTGGTGTTAACGTAGCATCAGATGCTTTTATGACAGCATCTTATGCAGGAGCTCGAGGTGGAATGGTACTGGTTTCAGCTGATGATCCAAATTGTTATTCTTCACAAAATGAACAAGATAACCGCTATTTTGGATTACAAGCATTAGTTCCAGTGTTTGAGCCCTCAAATCCTCAAGAAGCAAAGGATATGATTAAATATGCATTTGATTTTTCTGAAAATTTTCAGAGTATAGTATTGTTTCGTACAACTACCAGATTAAATCATGGGAGAGGTGATGTAGTACTCGGCGATATCGAAGAAATTAAGAGAGACTATGGATTTGATTGGGATAGATCCCGTTGGGTATGTTTGCCCTCACATTCCCGAGTGCTTCGTCTTAGATTATTAGAAAAAATAAAGGAAATTTCTGAATTTGCTAATAGATTTCCTTATAACACTTTAAAGATATCTAAGAAAAAAATTAAAGGTCCTCGAATTGGATTTGTTTCAGCAGGAGTTCCCTATGCACATTTAATTGATGCACTTAACTATTTTGGTGTTAAAGAAGAGGTTTCAATTCTTAAATTAGGAATGGTATATCCTCCTCCAAGAGAGCTCATCAAGAAGCTTTTCTCATCTGTTGATAAAATTCTTGTAGTTGAAGAATTAGAACCATTTATAGAGAATATGCTTAAACAAATAGCTTATGATGAAGGTTTATCAAAAGAAATAGAAATTCATGGAAAAGATATATTTCCCCAAAATGGGGAATTTTCAGCTGAACTTTATTTAGAAAACGTAGCTCATTTAATGGATTTAGAATACGATAGCATACCAGTTCCGGACAAACTAATAATAACACCTCCAAGACTTCCAATCTTATGTCCAGGTTGTTCTCATCGTGCAAGTTTCTATGCAATAAAACAAGTAGAAAAAAAACTGAAAACCAAATTTGTTAATTCGTCTGATATAGGTTGTTATACATTAGCAGTGTACAAACCTCTAGAAGGTTTAGATACGGAGATTTGTATGGGAGGCTCCATAGGGCTTGCAAATGGGATTTCAAAAATTCAACCCAAAGAAAACCCCGTTTTAGCAATTTTAGGAGACTCTACATTTTTTCATTCGGGAATACCTGCATTAATAAATGCTGTTTATAACCAAAATAATATATTGGTGATGATTCTAGATAATAGATCAACAAGCATGACAGGATTTCAAAATAATCCTGGGACAGGAATTAAAATCACAAAAGAATTAGGTAAAAAAGTATCTATCGAAGATCTTGTACAAGGATGTGGTGTTTCACCTGAAAATATATGGATAGAAGATTCTAATAATTTGCCTAAAATGATTGAAAAATTAGAGGAAGCAGTAAAGGCAGAAGGAGTAAGGGTTTTCATATCACGACATACTTGCTCTCTATTAGAATTAAACGAGTATAAATCAAAACAAATTACTCCTCCGATTGTAAAAGTTGATCCTGAGAAGTGTAAAGGATGTCTTATTTGTATTAATAAATTTGGTTGCCCTTCAATAATATTTAATGAAGATGAAAAAAAAGCAATTATAGATCAGGAATCATGTAGCGGATGTAAAGTTTGCATCGATATATGTATTCATAATGCCATTTATGAGGAGGAAGAATAATAAAATGGTCTCTTTCTTCTTTTTTCCAAGGACAATAGCAGTAATAGGTGCTACTAGTAACCCAAAAAAGTTTGGAAATGCAGTTACCATCAATATTCTTAGGAACAAATATCTCCAAAGTGAATTATTTCTAGTTTCTCATAAAAGTCAAGAAATTATGGGTTTAAAAAGTTATAAATCAATTTTAGAGATTCCAGAAGACATTGATATTGCTATTATTTTAGTCCCTGCGAGAGTTATTGATCAGATAATTGATCAATGTATAGAAAAGAAGGTCAAAGGTATAATTATTATAACTGCTGGTTTTGGTGAAATAAATGAAGAAGGCAAGAAAAAAGAATATAAAATAAATGCTAAGTGTAAGAAAGCGGGAATACGTATTATGGGACCAAATTGTGTGGGGATACAGAATTTAGATATTGGTTTAAATGCTTCGTTTATTCAAGCCGCACCTCCTGGATATATTAGCATGATAAGTCAGTCTGGTTCTTTTGGTTGTGCCAGTTTTTATGCTATGGAAAGGGAATATATTGGTTGTTCAAAATTTGCGAATATAGGTAATAATATTGATGTTTCTTTTAATGATATTTTAGAATTTTTTTATTCTGATCAAAATACTCAAATAATATCTATATATATGGAAACCCTCGAAAACGGTAGAGAATTTTTAAATTATATCAAAAAAATAGTATTTGAAAAACCCATTGTAGTATTAAAAGGAGGTAAAACAAGTTTAGGTATGAAAGCTGCTAGTAGTCATACTGGATCACTCGCAACCAATTATAAAATGTTAAAAACATCATTAAAACAAGCGGGAGCGGTATTGTGCGAAAATTCCAATGACTTTATAACTGCTCTCAAGACCTTTTCATATTTCCCTATTCCTAAAGGTGAGAGAATTGGAGTTCTTACAAATAGTGGAGGGAGTTCAGTTTTATTTAGTGATAAAGCAGAAGAGTTCAATTTAAAATTAACAGAATTTTCTGAGGAGTTTAAGGAAAGTATATCTCCCTATTTAATACCACTAGTGAAAAAAGTAAATCCTCTTGATATGATTGGAGGGGCAGATGAAATCACATATTATAACATCACAAAAATCATGCTCGAAGATCCGAACATTGATATTGTTGTTGCTTGTGTAGTAATTCCTCCATTTTTAGAAATGAAATCAGATGAACATTATAGAGGTATTATACGTGCATGGAATGATACTGAGAGAGAGAAACCATTAATACCTTTAATGATGTTTGCTGAAGAATTTAAAGTATTAAGAGAGTTATCAAGGAGAGAAAAAACAACAATTTTCTTCTCACCTCATGATGCTGCTTTTGCAATTAAATTATTATGTGATAGAATGAAATTAATAAATGGTTTAGAACGTTTTTAATTAATAATTAGAAAGAATTAATTAGAATAGCTATACAACTATTGTAAATCCATTCTTTTCTAAGATTTTTACTGCTTCTTCAATAATATCATCTTCCACACGCACAATAAGCATTGAATCGTCTTTTACCAAAGTAGAATAGCAATAGTCAATATTAATTTTGTTATCGCCTAATGTTTTTGGAATATAATATAGCGCATCGGGATTATCATTTAATCTGATAGCAATAACTTCTGTAGTAGAAAGGAGATAATCTTTTTTTTCTAAAAGAATAACACATTGTTCTGGTTTATCTACTAAAATTAACAATAACCCATATTCAGACGTTTTAGCAACTGTTAAAGCTCTAATAAAAATCTTATTATCCATTAGAAGTTTAATTAATTTAGCTAATACACCTGGTTTATCCTCAAGAAACACACTTAGTTGTATCATTATAATGTCTAAATTTTTTATTAAATTCTTAACTGTAAATTTTAATATTACTTTTTTTTTAAATTTAGTAATAATAAATTATCTTACCACAATAAAATATATTTTAATTAAGAAAAAATTACTTAGAATTCCCTTCTATGATAAAAAACTTTTACGATAACCATAAGAATTTTTCTTCTAGGACGTTAATAGAATATTATATTTCTCCAGGAATAAAATGCAAATTCGATATTTTAAAGGCAAATATTGAAACTAAGAAGAATTATAACTATGGGATTGATCTTGGGTCCTCTGGGAATTCATTTCTTTTCTTTATGAATAATATTAGTCAAAAATTCTCTTTAGATATCGCAGATCTTCCTTTAAAACAATATATTCATAAAACTGAGTGGCATCCTTTATGTGGGGAAATAACAAAATTACCTTATCGAGATAATTCTTTTGATTTTTTAACAGCTCTTGATGTATTAGAGCATATTAAGGATGACGAGTTTGTTATATCTGAAATTAGTAGAGTAGTAAAGAAAAAGGGTATCGTTGTTATTACTGTTCCCCACCGAATGAAATATTATACTAATCAAGATCGTTTAATAGGCCATTATCGGAGATATGAATTCCCAACCATTGCTTCTCTTTTTGAAAAATACAACTTAAAAGTGATTCGTTCCTTTGGGGTGTACGGGCAACTAATGAGGATTGCTGATATCCAATCCTCGAATCCTGAAAAATTAGAAACAAATCTTTTAAATTTACGAAAGCGATACGTGTCTGATAGTCGATTTCGACGGATTTGGAATTTTTTTATAAGATCAAGTTCAGTGGTCATGAAGATAGATGCAAAATATCACTCATTGAAAAGAGCAATGAATATTGGTATAATTTTTAGGAAGGTTTGATAATTAAAATATTGTTTTTTTAAGACTTAGCGCTTTTTAATTTGTCAAATAATCTTTTATACTCGTCAATATATTTTTCTTCTTTGGATTCATCGATTTTTTGCAAAAGCTCAATAGATTTAGTTAATACTTCAGATTTTTTCTTAATTTTTTCAAGAAATTGCTGTTTATTAAAATGAGCTTTTGAAATGTCAATATTGTCTTTAACTTCTAAAATTGAAGCTTCAATTTCTTTTTGTGATTCAATTACGCTATTAATTACACCTAATTGTAGTTTTTTCTTTCTTTTTTCTAACTTAATGCAATTTTCACAGACAATTTCTTCACCCTTTTCTTGCTTACTTAATTTTTCTCCTTTATTCATCATAAAAGGATTTTTACAGCGCTCGCACGCTACAAGTTCAACTAGAAGCTTATCCGTGTTAGAATTGGGCATAATAAAAAACAAATAAATCTTGGTTTTAAATATTTATCTATAATAATAATCTTGTTTTAATAATATATTATTATTCCATTAATTCTCAATTTTAAAAGACGAGTAAGATCGTTTTATATGAATCTCAATATGATTAGTATCTTACCATTTTTCATTAGTTTATATAAATAGGTTGCATCAAGAAAAAAATTATACATTCCAACCAATGCCAAACATTAAAAGTATTAATAATATTCCAGTATAAGCCGCTAAACATGCCAATAGTTTCCGAACAATAGTATTATCCATCCGAGTACTTAAATATGTGCCAATTTGAGCTCCGATTATCGTACCAAGACTTAGAAAGATGGGCCACATGAGAGAACCATTGTAAGTACCAATTAAGAAGTGCATAAGGACACCAAAAAAGGAAGTTGATGCCATCGCAAATTCACTTGTGGCCGCAGCTCTTTTCGGGTTCATACCAAGAAGTATCATAGAAGTTGTATCCGCTGTACCACCCCCTAAACCAGCTAATCCCGTTATGAACCCCCCTGAAAAAGAACTAAAAGAGGCGATGTAGGGATTACTAACATCTAATTTTGATTTGCTTTGTCCTTTATTTTGGTCATAATTTTGATTAGAGGAATCTTGATTTTTTGAAAAATGGCTTGTATCCTTTCTAAATAAAAGTATTGCAAGAACAATTATTATACTACCACAAATTCCTGCTAACACACTATTAGCAATAAATAATGTAATAGCTCCCCCTAAAATTACACCTGGTATATCCCAGAGATTATAAAGCATTGCAAGCCTATAATTTACCATGTGTTTTTTCATATATGATATTGAAGCGCTTATAGTTAACGCAGTCATGCTAAATAATGAAACTACAATTGCAGATTTGGGTTCAAATCCCAAAAGAAAGATACTTGTGGGAATAATTAAAACTCCACCTCCCAGTCCAACTATAGAGCATATAATTCCTATAAGTAGACCAATAGGAATAGCAAGAAAAATAAATTCTTCTCCGAGTGGCATCTTACACTTAATCACGAAGCATTTTTAAATAATTTTTAGATTAAAATGCCTAGTAAAAAAGTAATAAAGTCATTGTATATTTCGAATTCTTTTTTAAATAATATCATAAATATATTAATTGTATAACTTAATCTTTAATTGGATAAACCTTAAAAATAACTAATTGAAGAGAAAGATAATGGTACAGGTTAAAGATATTGAAAAACTTATGGATGATCTCATGATTGAACCAGACGATAAATTTATCGATCTAAAACGATACCTTCTTAGTGAATTCGAATGGGGAGTAGATCCTTTAAAAAAGTCTCAATTTTTAATAAGAGGTATTCCTATTGAAGATAATATGAGATTAGGTGATCTTTTAAACGCTTATTTACCTGAGGAAATGATAGTTCTTAAAGAAATGTAGACTGGCTTATAAATCTCTTTTTTATTCAAATATGATTGTTTTATTGTTACTTATGAATACTCTATCTTCAAAAACGAGCTTTAATGCTTTTGAAAGTGCTATTATTTCGACTTCTCTTCCCGCCTGTTCCATGTCTTTTATCCTATATTTATGATCAACATTAATTATTTCTTGAATAATTATAGGTCCTTCATCAAGTTGTTCAGTAACAAAATGAGATGTAGCTCCAATGATCTTGACGCCTCGTTTGAATGCTTGTTCATAAGGATTTACTCCCGTAAAAGCAGGTAAAAAGGAGTGATGGATATTGATAATTCTATTTTCAAACAAAGATACGAAACTAGGTGTTAAAATTCTCATATATTTGGCGAGAACAAGATAATTAGGGTCAAATGTATTAAGAATTTCTAGGATTTCCTTTTCATGAACCTCTCTTTCTTTGTCTAGATGGCTCACATAATAAAATGGGATTTTAAATTTACTCACTAAAGATTCTAAATCAGGATAGTTGCTAACAACAGCAAGTATTTCAGCATTGATTTCATTGTATTCATTTTTTATTAATAAATCTCCAAGACAATGATGCTCTTTGGTAACCAATATAATTATTCTTTTCTTTCTTTGTTCAATGAGCTTAATATTTGATTCTTTTGACAACACGTCTCTTAATTGAGTAATAATAGCATTAATGTTAACTTCTCCAGTGAATTCAGAGCGCATGAAAAAATTTTCTTCTTCTTCTTCGACAAATTCATTATTACTTATGATATTTAATCCTTGATTATAGAGGACACCCGTGATTTTATATATAAGTCCTTTTTCATCCTTAGAATCCACTAAAAGAATATATTTTGCCATTAGTATATTTTTCAAATTATTGTATCAATATATATTTTGATTTTTTTATGCTACAAAATCTTAAATCATTTTAAGAATAGTATAAATTTATCATAATAATCGATGTGAATATATTTA
>JAHQWY010000123.1 GCA_029856445.1 Promethearchaeia archaeon | reverse complement strand
TCCCAGGGTTCTGAAGCAATGGATAGCACTCTCAAATCCCAACTCGGTTGAGCTGATTTTTAATCCCATAGCATTAGCAGCCATCAATTTTGAGCTTCCCAATTCTGGATGCTCATCCATTTGTCTGGAATATTGAATTAATGCTGAAAACATCAGGTTCAATTCTCGAATTTTTTTAGAAATCGGAAAACGTATAACTTGATATTGGTGCAGTCTTTTTTCAAATTGCATACGCTGAAGAGCATAAGCATGAGAATAAAGGAGTTTTTTCATCGCATCACCGAGAGCTTCAGCGCTAATCACTAATCTTTCTTCAGTTAGTTGGTGGAATGCAATATCGACCCCACTGCCATGTAGCATATTTTCTTTTGGGAGCTCAACTCTATCAAAAATTAAACGACTTACAAAAGCATCAGTCATTCCATATGTTCTCACTCTAGTACTTCTGAAATTTTTTAATTTCTGATTTTCAGTATCAACTACTACAGCAGCTAATTGTCCATTATCCAACCGACCATATAGAACTATATAATCAGCGATCATCCCGTTTGTAATAAATAATTTCTTACCCTTTGCAATAAGTTTGTTATCTCTTTCATACAATTTCATTTCCATACTAAGAATATCTGAACCCGCATTAAATTCTGTCATTGCTGAAGCTCCAATTTGACCATCAATGGCAACTGGTTTTAAAAACTTTTCTTTTTGTACCTCATCAGAAGCATAATTGACGGGATTACAATAAAGTGTACCTCCAGACAATCTTCCCATTTCAATGCTATAGTTTCCAGCGATGTATTTTTCACTATACTCACTCCATCTCCCACCGCATATTGCAAATGCTATGAGAGCATTTCTAGTAATTCTACCTACTTCATAATCCTCAGTATTAAGTACTGTAGAGTAATATCCCTTTTCTGCTAACATTTTCATTATTCCTATTACTATCTCTTTCTTTTTATCCTGGGTTGGTTCCTCTACATAATAATTCAGATTCTCAAGTTTTCTTAACTCAGAATCCAGTTCTTTTTCCATAAAATCATATAAATCCGCTAAAAACTCTTTCTCTTTTACGTTCAAAACGGGATTGCTTAATAAATCCAACTCAGGAACATATCGCTGGATTCGAATGGGTTCAAACTCGCTTATTCTTGTATCCATAACTCATCATCAATTCACTTTTAAAATTAATGAAATTTTTTACAATAATATTTAAAAAAGAATTAAAAATAAACATTTACCTTGTTTACTCCAATCTTTGGATTAGTGATTTGACTGATAATCTAAGATAGATCATTTAGCTGATTATAAGGTTCTCTTTTTATCCGAAGTAGGATTTTATTCCCACTAAAATTCAGGTAATTAGAAATCTTTTAATCAAAATAAAACATAAACATAAAATATTAAATTTATAAGAAAATAAAATTCTAAAATTATACAAATATCGAAATTCTAAGAAGTGAAAACAATATGATTAAATTTAGTGATAAACAATTAAAAATACCCAAATTAATGCGTCCTGTGTATTTAGCTACAGTTGGAATGTCAAAATTTGATCGAGCATTTCCTGAAACTCGAACTGAAGAATTATGTATTGATGCCTTGACAGCAGCGGCAGATTTTGTTAATATGACTCCTAAGGATTTAAAAAAATATATCCATACTTGTTATTATGGTCATTTTGCTGATCATTTTGGAGATCAGTTGCTTGGAGAAGCAGTTATTCATGATAGACTTGGATTGGATCCCCTCGGAAATATTGGTGTTAAGACAGGAGGCGCTACAGGTGGTTCTGCTATGTGGGAAGCTGTAAAAGCAGTTGCATCTGGTTATAGTGATTGTGCTCTTGCATTAGGATGGGAGAGAATGGATGAAGTTCCAACAGATGAAGGTAATCATCTTATATCAGCTGCGGCAGATAAGGATTGGGAAACACCTCTTGGACATATTTATACAGGTTATTATGCAGTTATGGCTCAGAGATATTGGAAGATATTTGGTAAGGAAGAAGAGTCATTTCGTAACACTATGGCAGAAATAGCAGTTAAAAATAGAGGATATGCTAGAATGAATCCTCACGCTCAAGGACCAATGAAAATTACAGTAGAAGACGTGTTAAATTCTCCTATTGTTGCATATCCGCTCCGTGCTTTAGATTGTTGTTTAATGAGTGTTGGTTCTGCATGTGGCATTGTTTGTGATGAAAATACGGCTTATGAAATTGTAGATAAACCATTACGAATTTACATTGCAGCTGGGAGTCATACATTAAGAGTGGCAGATCGTCGTAATATGAAGATACCATTACTACCGAATGAAACCAAGGGACAATATGATGATTTGGGGAAAAAGTTTCCGGGAGGAGATCGATATCCAGGATTCACGAGTTTTTTGGCAGCTAGAATGTCTGCTTATTATGCCTATAATATGTCAGGTGTTATTGATCCTTGTGAAGATCTTGATGTGGTAGAGCTTCATGATGCGTTTACTATAAGTGATATTCAGACGTATGAAGATATTGGAATAAGACCTTATGGAGAGGGAAGAACGTATATTGAGAGTGGAGATGCGTATGTTATAAATCCAATTACTAAAAAACCAGGGAAACTTCCTAGTAATCCATGTGGAGGATTAATAGGATGTATGCATGCTGTAGGTGCAACAGGTCTTATGCAAATAGCAGAAATTGGTTACCACATCTGGAATCGATGGGACGAAATCCATGAACCTGAGGAGAAATGGAAAGCTTTTGGAAGGGAGAAACCAAAAGACTGGGAAAGTTTACAAGTTAAAGGAGCAAAAAGAGGATTAGCTATAAGTCACGCTGGAGTAGGTTCTCACGTTACTTGTACTATCTTAATGGATCCAAATAATTTAATAAAGGAGGATTAAAAATGGTAAAAAAAGATGATGAAAAGGGTTATGTTGACATAATTAATGGTAGATATAAACCAAGAGGAATATTTCATATTTCGGAGGCAAATCAGCCAATTTTTAATAAAGATACGGGAAAGTTAGCTGGTGTCACAAATCCACGTGATATGACTTATATTCATTCATATGGTGGTGAAGCTATATTTTTTGAATCCCTTGGGAAAGGTAAACTCATGGCTTCTAGATGTGATAATGATAACTGTGAAACAAAAGGATCTATTTATGAACCTTTCAGAATTTTTTGTCCTGATTGTTTGAGAAGAGCAACACCTATTGATATATCCGATAAAGCTCGAAAAAAAGCAAAAATCCATTCATTTATCGTAACTCATCGATCTGGGGCTTTCAATTCACTTTCCTTGCCAATAAAATTCATAAATGTTGAGTTTGATGAAGAAGTAGTCACGATTCTTATGAGTGTTTTGGCTCTCGGAGAACCTGAGATTGGGAAAAGAATTATACCAATCTTTAGAACAAAAGCTCCAACATATACTATTATGGATTTAATGTTTGTTCCAGAAGGAACATCAGAATCTGAGTTACCAGAAGGATTTACATTCTAATTTTTTTTCTCTATTATTTTAAATTTGAATAAAAAAATAGAAATAAAAAGTAGCAATTGGTTAACCTTTATATTGTTTTCAGCTTATTGAAGCAGGTTGAATATCTTACGTGTCTCGTCTGGAGTTGCTACTTCTCTCCCTGCTAGCTTTGCCACTTTTGCAGCCCATTCTACTTGTTCCCATGAGCCTTTAGCTAACCTACCATCTGGGACACGAATATTATCTTCTAAACCTACTCGAATGTGTCCTCCCATCGCCGCTGCACAAAGACCAGCCCTAAACTGATCTTTTGCTACTCCACATACACTCCATGAACATCCAGAAGGCATTAAATTGAGAAAACCTGCTAAATTTTGAAAAGAAAATGGTACACCTCCCAATGTTCCAAATACAAACTGAAAATGAAGAGGATGCTCAAATAATCCTTCTTGTTTATCAAGAAAAAGGATATTATATAATCCCCCAAAATCGTATACTTCTAGTTCCGGTTTAGTTTTAGCTTCCTTCATTGCTTTAGCGAGAGTTTGAATCATATGAAAAGTATTCCTAAATACTCCATCAGCATTTCCAACTATTTCACCCGTTTTAAAATTGCCAAAACTAAAATTCATCGAATTTGTGTTTAAAGAGGAAATTAATGGCTTAAATGTCTTCGTAGGCGCAACCCTTTGTTCGAGTGTCAAGCCTACCGAACTTGTAATATTTATTATTATCTCCGGAGCTTTTTCTTTAATAGCATCTATTACTGCTCTTATTTTTTCTAATTCAGGTGTAGGAAATCCTGTGCGGGGATCTCTTGCATGGATGTGAACCGTAGATGCTCCTGCATCCAAACATTTCTTTGCTTCTTCTCCAAATTCTTCAGGAGTATAGGGAACAGCGGGATTTTGGCTTTTCATAACCGGGGATCCTGCAAGGGCAGCACTTATTACCAACTTATTTGATAGATCTTCTCCCATCTTTTTCACAATAGTTTTAATTTTCTAATTTAACTAAAATTACATATTGTGTTCTCTATTTTGTTATAAAAATCTTGAAAATATTTTAATTTAATTAGAATATTAAATCTTAAACATTAAGGGTATAATATAGATATAACCAAAAAAATTCTTTAAAATTCATTTAAAAAATGATAATTTCTTGTGAATAATTTATTAAATTGCTAGAATTTGAGCTAACGGAACTTAAACAATTAGCAGCTAATAATCTTAAAAAAACCCATTGAAAAATATTTAAGAAAAATTTGGAACTAGTTGAGTTTATGCTAAAATATGAAAGATATTTTTTTTTCTTTTTCTTTTTTCAAATTAATGTTATAAAGATGTGAATCATAATAGTAATCATATTCAAATCTCAAAAATAAAAAGAGGAATTCAAATTATGAGCGAAAAAATCATCGTTGCCAATAAGGGTTTTGTGAGAGCAGAATTCTCGTTTTGGGTTGGACGTTATATGGACAAATTTTATGATGCTTTTGAAAATAAGAAAATTATAGGGAACAAATGTCCTAAATGCGAAAAAAGATTCGTTCCACCAAGGAAAATATGTGGAGAATGCTATGAAGAAATTATTTTCGATAAGAATTGGGTAGATTTACCAGATACTGGTATCCTATTGAATTACACAATAACACCATATAAAGTTACTGACAGAACTAGTAGAAAAGTCAAAAAATCTCAAATCATTGGAATGATTCAAATTGAAGGAAGTGACACAGCAATAGTATACAAACTTCTAAATATGGAACCGGAAGATATATCACTTGGGATGAAAGTTAAAGCGGAATGGGAAGAAAAACCAATCGGAAATTCTGCCGATATTAAAGGGTTTGTTAAAATATGAGAGGTATCAAAAAAGATGGAAAGAGTAGGAATTGTTGGGTATTATCAAGTAAAATTGTATTCAAATGCGAATTATGGGCGTTATGAAATGATTTTCGAAGCTGTACGAGGTGCTCTTGACAGTGCTGAATTAAAAAAGAAAGATATTACAACGGTGGTGTCTTGCACGAATGATTATTACGATGGGAGGACAATTTCAAATGCTTTTACTGTAGAGGTGGGTGGAGCGTATTTGGAAGATGAAAGTAAAGTGGAAATGGATGGTGCTCATGCTGTCTTATACGGACTAATGAGAATTTTATCGGGTAATCATAAGTTGGCGGTTATTTGGGGTGGGAGTATGGCATCTTGTTTTCCTTATCATAGTGCTCGTTTATATGAAACTGATCCGACCTGGGAAAGACCAGTTGCCTATGTTAACGATATTACAGCATCAGGTTTCCAGATGAGAGCTTATATGGAAAAATATAATGTAGATATTGAAGAAATAGCCAAAATTAGTGTCAAGAATAGGAAAAATGCTTCAAAAAATCCTTTGGCATTAGAAGAAGCCCAGAATGCTAATTTGTCCGTTAATGATATATTGAATTCAGAAATATATGCTGATCCTGTAAGGGAGTTGATGGTTGCTCAACCATGTGATGGAGTTGCCGCATTATTATTAGCTCCTGAAAAACAAGCCTTAAAAATTACAGATAAACCTGTATGGATTACTGGTGTTGGATATAATCAAGAAACTTATTATTTAGGAGATAGAGATTTATCAATAAGTAATTCTATGGAATTGGCAGGTAAGATGGCATTTGATGCTGCAGGGATTAAAGAACCAAAAAATGAAATCAATATAGCAGAATTATTTGAAGCTTATGCTCACGAGGAATTAATATTTTCTGAAGCTTTAGGATTAGCTGAAAAAGGAAAAGGATCAGAATTGAACTCAGAAATTGACGGTGATCTTCCTATAAATCCTTCCGGTGGAGCACAAGGCGGTAATCCTCCATGTGCAACGGGTTTAATTAGAATTATTGAAGCTGCAAAACAATTAAGAGGAGAAGCTAACGGTTATCAAGTCAAAGGAGCTAAAAAAGCAGTTGCATCTGGTCAAATTGGGATGTGTGCTCAAAATAATATAGTTTATGTACTAGAGGGAGGTGATTAAGGTGGGAAGGCAAGTAGCGATTATTTCAGCTGGTTTTAGTGAACACGCTTCAAAACGCTCTGATGTAAATATGGCGGAATTAGTTAATGAAGCTGTGAATGACTGTTTAAAGAAAGTTCCTTCTCTGAGCATCAAAGATATTGATGCGTATGTGAATGGTAATATGCCTGCATTCGAAGGAGCTAACCTTCCTGAATTATGGATGACAGATTGGTTGGGCGCAAGAAATAAGCCATTAATTAGAGTTACAACAGGGGGAACAACAGGTGGTTCTGTAGGTATTGCTGGTTATTATTCTGTAGCAGCAGGATTACCTGGAATTGACACGGTTCTAGCCGTAGCTTTTGAACAACAATCTCAAGGTGATACAAGTATTGGATTGTCAAGTGTTGCATTAGGAGAAATTTCTGTCTTAAATACTTTAGGTCTTCCCTATGAATATTTAACTAGATTAATGTCTGCAGGTGGAGCAATTGGACTCGCATCTTATCAAGCAGCAAATTACATGAATAAATCGAAAATTAGGGAGGAGGATTTAGCTAGGGTTGTAGTACAAAATAGACGAAATGCAGCAAAAACATGGTGGAGTCATTTAAAAATGCCAAATTTAACGATAGAAGAAGTACTAGACACACCTTATATATCCTATCCCCTAAGGTATGGCATGGTTTGCCCAGCTTCAGATGGAGCATGCGCAGTATTATTTACAACTGAAGAAAAAGCTAAAGATCTATGTGATACTCCCGTATACGTAAATGGTGTTGCCAGCGTGGCACATGAATCCGTAATTATAGGATATGATGCAAGTGGGTCAGCACAATTGGATCCATCAGAACAGTTGGGTGCTATGAAATCATCAGAAATAGCTTATAATCAAGCGGGAATATCTTTTCCAAGAAAAGAAATTGATTATGCTGAAGTATATTCTCCATTTCCAAATCAAGAACTAATGTGGGTTGAAAAATTGGGATTATTTGAAGAAAATACTGCGCCAGAGATGTATGAGAATGAAGTAACTTCTTTAAATGGTGAATTGCCAATTTGCTGTTCTGGGGGGGTTAATGCAACTAATGCAATTGGGGCATCAGCTCTAGAACGACCTGCCGTGGCAGCACTCCAAATTATGGGAAAAGCAAGTAATCAAGTGCCTAAAACTGTACATACAGCAATTGGGCATGGATGGGGTGGTATGCTTAATCTATGTACTATGATGGTTTTATCTGATCAACAACAAAGAAAATGGAGGTAAAAATAAAATGTCAAAGAGAACTTTAAGAAAATCGTTGGATTATGTTAAAAAAGATTATGTAGAAACTCGTAAAATGCCTGGTAATTGGTATTTATCAAGTTATCAGTATAAATTCAACATTACACATCATCAATCATTCTTAAAAAAGCTAAAAGATAAAAAATTGGTGGGTAATAAATGTTCTGCATGTAATAGAGTCTTTTTTCCTCCTCGATTTGTATGTGGTAAATGTCTTGTTAAGCCTGATCAATGGGTTGATTTGCGAGACACTGGTCAGGTTTCTACATATACGATTGTATATTTAAAAGATCCAGAAACAGGAGAGGTCCTTGAAAAACCAGTAGTAATGGTACAACAAGATAATTGTGACACTAATTATATGGCAGAATTACAATCATATATAGATTTTAAAGATACGTATATAGGAATGCCGATTAAAGTGCATTGGGCAGAATCCACTAATGGTAATTTAAAGGATATAGAATACTATGATCTTATTGAAGATGACTCTAAAGATTTAGATGTCAGTAAAGATTAAATAATTTTTTTTTCCTATTATATTATATTTTAGAAGTTTTGGTAATTAAAAATTAAATGCAGGTAAGAATTCATACAAAACATCTTCTTCTAAATTTAACAAATATTCTTGCGTAATTTCATTGATAGAAATCTTTTTAGTTTCATTTATTTGGAAGATTTCATCATCTAATCCCTGATTATACCAGTGCTTTAAAAGGCCAATCCGTGAGACAGTTTTATTATCCAGTAAGTTATGTAAGAAATTAATCCACCTATTTATCTGTTCTTTTGATTCAATTGGAGTCAATTTTTTCCAGTTTTCTTACTCTTGGTTTTTAATTTTTGATCAATCCATTTATTGATGTCTTCTTCTGACCAGTTCTTTTTCTTGAGAGTTTTCACTTTTTTTGAATTATTTAAGGTTTGAAAATCTTGAAGCCTGTTTAATGATCCTAACACAGTATCACAGTCGCAATAATCCTTTGTTGCTCTAAAGCACAACTCATTTGGTCTTAATTGAGATTCAATGAAAGGATTATGAATTTTAGAGAACTCCATTTTATAGGTATCGAGAATTTTCCTTAAACTAACAATTTTTGTTCCTTTTGGGAGGGTTGCTGTTATGTAAAAGCACATAGTAATAAAATTTATGAATTTTAGATAAATTTTTGCAAAACTTTTCCTATTATTTCTACACCTAATTGTATATCATTTTCTTGAATTCCATAATGAGTAACGAAACGAATTTTATCTTTACTAATATTAAATGTTAAAAGCCCTTCTTTACCTAACTCTGTGATTATTTTTAATATTCTTATTTTATTTAGGAACTCCATGATAACGATATTTGTATCCGGATTGCCAACTTTAATAGGTAAATCAAGAGAATTTAAGCCATCAGCGAGGATTTTGGCATTTTTATGATCTTCTTCCAATCTTCTAATCCATTTAGGTTCAAGTGCTACCAAACCAAAGGATGCTATTATTCCTGCTTGTCGCAGTCCTCCTCCAACCATTTTGCGAAATTTCCTAGCTTTCGAAATGAATTCTTTCGAGCCAGCAACAATCGATCCAACTGGGCAAGATAGTCCTTTTGATAAGCAGAACATTACACTATCCACATGCTTAGTAAATTCGGTTACGGGTAGATTTGATGCAACAGCAGCATTAAAAACTCTGGCTCCATCTAAATGAAATTTCAATCCATTTTTCCTAGCAAACTCTTTCAATTCTCTTAGGATTTCCGGTCTCACAATCGCACCACCATGAAAATTATGGGTATCTTCTGCACATAATAACGTGGTTG
>JAHQWY010000122.1 GCA_029856445.1 Promethearchaeia archaeon | reverse complement strand
AGCAAAACAGAGATCTGCAACCTTAATATTAATACCTGCTTGATACTTTAACACACCCAAACTTTCTAATTTTTTTATACGCATTCCAACTGTTGGTTGACTACGATTCACATGCGTGGCAATTTCTGTATGAGTAAGATTTGGTTCTCTTTGAATCAAATCCATTATTTTACAGTCAATATCGTCAATTCCTATTTTATCACTGATCATAATAACTCACTTTCTTTTGGATTTCAAGAGAAATTTTAATAATTTTGAATTTTCAATAATTTTTTGAAATCTTAAAAAAAAAAATTTTACTTTCATATTTAAAGTTTTCTATCTTTTTCATATTCAAATTAAAACCAAATTATTTGAAAGATTTTCAAAATACAATATAAACTATAAAAAGCTATAAAGTCATCAAATATGAATGGAGAAAACGAAAAGAAGCCCTATTTTATCATTAGACAAAATTCTACCTAGCAATCTTATAATAAGATGCTTTATAAAAAATAGAATAAACATTTTTTAAATAAAAAAAAAAAATATAAATTATTCTATATTAAAAATAGAGAAATTTAAACAATTTTGTATACATGAGCCCAAAATTAGGTATTGAAGATAGAGACAAAATTATCAAGATTTTTACTGAACTAGAAGATAATCAAGTATATTCTGAAGTACTTGATATAATATTATCATCAATCAATAGTGAATATGGTATTTTTGGTTATATTGATGATAATGGTGATCTCGTTTGTCCTTCAATCACTAAGAACGTATGGGAAAAATGTCAAATACCTAATAAAGATATTATTTTTTATCGTGAGGATTGGGTAAATAGTAATGCAATATGGGCTAGAGCTTTAGTTGAAGGAAAAACAAATTATTCTAATCAACCTTTAAGTCCACCAAAAGGACATATTCCAATGAATCGAGTAATTGTAGTACCAATAATTTATCGAAAAAAAATAATTGGGATTTTAGAAGTTGCTAATAAAAGATCAGATTATACAAAAGAAGATATATCCTCATTAGAGACTTTCGCAGCATATATCTCACCGTTATTATTCTCTAGATTAGAAAGTATGAGACAAAAAAAAGAAATAAGTCAACTCAAAAATAAAAAATCGAAGAGAGAAAAACCTATTCAGTTAGATGATATTGATAAACAAATTATTCACCAATTATTTCTTGATGGAAGGCAAAGCAATACACAAATTGGTATTAATCTTAAAAGTAGTATGAGCCATACAGGAGTTCAGAATCGAATAAAAAAATTAATGGATTCCCATCTATTAAAAATTCAAGGAAATATCAATTTCAATTTACTTAATACAAAAGTAGCTTTTATTAATGTAAAACTACAAAAATATGATGATATTGATAAATTCATAAATAAATTTAAGTTATGCCCTAGAATCTTTTTAATATCAAAGATTGCAGGGCAATATCATCTTAAAATAGGTGTTATTGGGAGAAATATGGATGATTTAAATGATTTTATGAACTATTGCCTTTTAGCTGACACAAAATTAATTAATTCATCGGAAATTACTTTTTCGTCAGAAATTTCCAAGCCAGAATTCTTCCCTTTATATTTTTTTAACATAAATAATAAGAATACTCCATGCGGCAAAAATTGTTTAGAATGTGATTCGTTTATCAATGAAAAATGTTATGGTTGTGATTTTTTATAATTGCTAATTTTTATTTGTAAATTCAAAACTAAACTCAATTATTTCATTATTATTTAATTTTTTAGAGATTGTTTTTCTATTACTAGGAGGAATTTTTATAAGTCAAAACTAAAAATGATTTTTAGTTTAACATTTATATGGTAAATTCTTGTTTCTCCATTTATCCATAGAAAGAACTTTTATATCAGCTAGTTAAGATACAATTATTAGAAATAATTCTAGTAAAGTGAGAAATATGGAGGAAGTTAAGGAGCAAGAAAAAATTATGTTTTCACCTTCCGTTTGCTCATATGCAGACGATGAAACCACATCCTATAAAATCGAAATACAGCTACCTGGAGTAGAGAAAGACACTATTAAACTTAAAATGCATGACGATAGTTTCTTTATTAAAGGAGAAACTGAAGATACTATTTACATTGGCACCTACGCTATTTGTTGTCCGGTAAAACCAGAAGAGGCTAAGGCAACTTATAATCAAGGACTTTTAAAGATTGATGTGCCTTTTAAAGAGGAAGACTATAAAAGTATTGACATAAAGATTGAATAATTTCTTTTTATTTTTCTATTTTTTATTTCAAGTCATTAAAATTGTATGAATATTTTTAAGGGGATTCACTACTTTTTTATTTAAGGCTTAAAGCTTTAATTATTTGTACTGCAACTTCATTTGGAGACAGATTAGTATTATTAATTTTAATATAATTTTTACTATAAAAAAAGGGATATTCTTCATTAGAATTCATAATATATTGTTTTTCTAAATTCAGAAGTCTACGCTCAGAAGCTACTACATCTCTTTTTGAATCTTTCGCGTCAATCCGAGATTTAGATTTATTTCTTTTCAATCTCTCAGAAAGATCAGCTTCTAATTCTACATAATATACTGTTCTGCCATTTTGATTAAAAAGATTAGTGACTTTATCCAAATAAGTCTTTTCTTCTTCTAAATTAAAAGAGGCGACATATGTATAAATTAATCCCTTCAAATCGGAAGAGGCAACTTCTTCTAGTATGCGTCTACGAAACAGTCCGTTTAATATATTAAATTTCTTACTCCCATAATCAAAAAATTTTAGAGTCAATTCGATGGTGTCGTGATTTACTAATAATTTATAACCTTTCAACTTTGCAAGTTCAAGACCTACTGCCATTTTCCCAACCGCGGGAGGTCCAATAAGAAATATTAAAACCATTCCTATTCACATAGATTAAATTTAGCTAATATTCAATATTCATTTCTTTAACATAATCAAAAGCAGAATAAGCAGCAATTACACCTTCAGATACACCTGTAATCGCTTGTTTAAATGGAGCATCAGCAACATCTCCAGCGGCAAAAATTCCCGGAATATTTGTTTCAGATTTACGGCTGATTATGATTTCACCCTTTTCATTAGTTTTTACTCCAACCCTTTTTGCCAAATCTGAGTTTGGAATAGAGCCAATTTCTATAAAAACACCATCTACTTTAAATTCCTTGCCATTATCAAAAATAACTGATGATACTGTTGTATCTCCTTTGATTTCAACTATATTGGTTTCATAGATAATTTCAATTCTATCGTTCTCATAGACTCTTTTCTTGTTTATTGGTTCAGCTCGTATTTCTTTACCACGGTAGATAATATATACTTTTTTTACATTTTGAGCTAAAAATAAAGCTTCCTTGGCTGCGGAATCACTCCCTCCTATAACACAAACAACCTTATCTACATAAAATGGACCATCACATGTTGCGCAATAAGAAACACCCTTTCCAGCATAATTTTTCTCCCCAGGAACTCCAAGCTTTTTCCTTTCTGATCCTGTTGCTATACAAATTGAATAAGCCTCAAATTTTTGGAAAAAAGAATGAAGTTCAAAATGATCATGAATTTTTTCTATAGTTCGTATCTCATCTGAAATATAAGGGATATTGAGTGAATTCATATGCTCTTTGAACATCTCCATAAGACCTTGACCACTAATGGAGGTAACACCAGGATAATTTTCAACTACGTGTGTTGTAGCAATTAATCCACCAAACGTTTTTCCAATAATCAGTACATCCATTGCAAATCTAGCTGCATAAATAGCGCAACCTATAGCTGTAGGGCCTCCACCAAGAACAATGAGATCATAGGTTTTTTCTAAATCTATGTTTTCCATATCAATATTGAACACGAATATTACCCCCAATCAATGCTTTCATTATTTCAGGAGCACCAACCATTCCAACTAACGTTTTTTGGTCATTTATAATGGTATAAGGAACCCCTGCTGCATCATAATATTGACCAATGTCAGGATTTGCTATTATATCAATTATGACGGATCTAATCTTTCCATTAGACGCAATTGCAAAATCATTTACAATTTGTGCCACTTGGGGACAATATGGACAAGTTTCTGTTATCATCACCTTTATTGTTGATGGTTGAATTCGATCTAAGTTTTGTTTTATCGTCGTTTCATAATAATTGGGTGCTCCTGCAAATGTGAACAGAGCCTGAACAAAAGGTTGTATTTCACCTCCCTGTGGAGCTGCCAGGTAGCGAATTATTTCTCTTCCTTGGTTATCAATAAATAAAATTGTAGGAACTCGTGAAATATCGTATCTTTGTGCAAATTCAGGATTTTCATCAATACACATTTCCTTAATTGTTAACATCCCATTTGAATTTTCTTTATAGATTCTTAATAAAGCCATGAACTGTCCGCAATCCATGCATTCTCTTATTTGGCTACCACTTGGTTGCTTTTTTTTGCATGTGAATACTCTAATTTTTACTGGTTTTTTTAACTTAGCCATTTCTCTTTTTATTATTTCTCTATACCTATTATCTTGAGACATTTTTTTTATCTCACCTCACATTTTTTAGGCATACATCCCTCCAAAATCTCGATTTTTCGCACCAACCAGCTTATCTAGCAAATCTTGAGGTGTAAACATTCCATGAATAACATCTTTTTCGTTTATGACTGTCATAGGGACACCTTGAACTTGATATTTCATACCCAGATCTGGATTCAAATTAACATCGATTACTTCTGCTGATATTTTCCCTTTGGTGACAATTGAAAATAGGGTCAGGACTGGCACAGTCTGAGGACAATATGGACAGGTTGGAGTTATAAAAATCTTCATGTTTGCCTTTTTTATTTTTTTAAGATGAGTAATAATTTGATCTGCATAATAAGGTCTTACTCCCGAGAAATATTGGATACTATTTAGAAAGGGCACAAATTCAGATCCTTGGGGAAACGCAAGATATCGAATTATTTCCTTATCTTCTTCATCCACAAACAATATCGTGGGAATCTTTTTCACATTATATTTTTCAGCTTCTTCTGGATTTTCTTCAGTTGATATTTCCTCTATTTTTAATTTCCCATTGGAGTGTTCTTCAAGTATTTTCAACAAATCATATGCTCCTTCACAAGACATACACTTTCTAAGCTTAGTTCCATCTTCTTGAATTTTAAAATCACTAAACAATTTCAAAGTGACCATATTTTTTAATTTTGCCATCTCTCTTTTGATATTATTCAAGTTGTTTTCTGAAAACATTAAACAATCACCATCTTTATTAATCATATAGAATAAGATTAATAATTTTTTTATTAATAATTCAAAAGACAAATTTTGGTAGTTAGTTTATTGACTTATCTAATAATTTAATGAAATTTATTTTTTAAAACCTTCAACCTTAAGATGCTAGTTTTATTGATAAAATATAAAAAAATAGAGAATTTATGATGACAGAAAAAAAAGTAGGTCATGCTCAACATTTAAAAGCAGTAAACCACCCGATTAGGAGGGAAATGTTAAGGATGATTTTCGAGACTGAAAGTATTCAAGAAAAAGAGCTGCTTGATAAACTAATTAGAGATAACGTTATAGAAGATACGAATCTCTTCAATTACCACATGGATTTTCTGCTTCAAGCTTTATGTGTTGAAAAAGTAGAACAAGAAGGAATAACTCATTATAAAATCCTTCCTGGAGGAAAAGTTATCGAGAATTTCTAAATGGTTTAAAAATTCTTATATTTTTAATTCTAAGCTGTTTTTTGATCTTGATATTATTAATATCAACATTAAAATTAAAAATGAAAATTTATCCCTTTTAGGGTATTAAAAAGTAATTTTCATCTTTATTATTTTTTTTTTGTAAATAGTGATAAAGCTAAATCTTCAAATTTCGATTAAGATATATTTTTAAACCATTGGTCTATCATATTTTTGAATAAGAATTATCAGATAAGTCTTAGATATTATAAGGCATCAGTCTTATAGCAAAAATTTAGAATATCAGGTATTAGTGGATAGTAAAGTGTCATTAGAAAGCAGATTGAATTTTGAAAAGGTTATATCATCAATATCTTCTAGATTTGTCGGCAATATTAATCTTGATAATGCTATTAATTTATCTTTTCAGGAATTAGGCCAGTTATCGCAAGCTAATCGTGTTTCCCTTTTTCTATTTAATGATGATAAAGATATCATCGAAAATACTCATGAATTGTGCGCTGATGGAATTACTTCTCAAATAAAAAATTTACAGAAAGTTGATGCTAATAATATTGGGTTGAAAACCGTATAAAAAACGATTATGAACAAGGTAGTAATTTTGTTATATTGATTCCAGAACTGAAATGAAGCGAATATTCCTATAATAGAAGTTCAAATAAATCCCTTGCTTTCGGTTTAATTTTACATAATTTACTGAATCTACGTAGAATCCACCAACATGAAGGGCAATAAGTTGTGGCATAATCAATATCTTCTCTATTAAAATCTGACATTCTTTTACGAGCAATACTTTCAATCACATCGGTTCGTCCCATCCAACCAGTTCCTCCTCCGCAACACCAATGAGGAACATCAATAACGTCATATCCACTCTTTTGGAGCGCATTATCAACTAACTTATCCACACCCTCTTTCCCTCTATTCATTAATTGACATAAATGCTGAACCCCAACCTTTCCTGCTTTTTTTAATTTAGAAGGTTTAATATATTCCGAGATATAATTAAATTCAACATCGTTTGTCAAATTAGGTTTCAAATAAGTAATAAAAAGATAATAGCATGCTGGGCACAAACAAATTACTTTACTGAACTTTTTGAAAATCTCTGCGTTTTCACTAATGCAAATTTCAAATTCTGATTTCAAACCACTTGCTAGTAGATGCCATCCACAACATATTTCAGTTTCTAAAATTCTGAAATCGACATTTTGATTCAATAGAAATTGGAGTGCATGTTCTGTATATTTTGGAATCCTTATTGTAGAAAGGCAGCCCATAAAGAAAAGAGTATCTGATTCACTGGGAATTCCTTTTGGAAATTTTATTCGCATCTTATTTGTCGGATATGGTGTTCTGAATTTATAAAAATATTCGAGCATTTCATTCATTTCATCAAAAGTATTACCATCTTCAATAAACTTTTGTTTTATGAGGAATCTTTCTGCCTCAGTTTCACATTCTCCGCAATGGACACAATTGAATAGTTTGTCAAAATCATCCTGTGAAAATATAGTTTTATCTCCTTTTCGTATTAGTTTTCTAATCTCATTATCACTAAGAAAATTATCAGGATCAACTTCTTCTGTAGGATAATTTTTTCTTCCTTTTATTCGCTCTTTCATGATATATGCTAAATTAATGAAATTGAAATTGTTTATGATATATTAATAGTTACCGATTTATTAGGAAAATAAGAATAAAAAAGTTTTATTAAATTTTCTAATCTTTTTTTAGTTTAACATCTGTTCTTTGGACACCAACCTCTCGATTCGTTGGCATTGGTGTTCCACAGTGATCTTTTTTAACTTCATTTTCTTTAAAGGCTTTATCAAGTTCCCTCTCTAATTCCTCATCAGTCATTTCATTATCTGCCATATTTTACAAAGATAAAGTGTAATATTTAAAAATTTAGATTATGAAATATTGATATTCTGATTCCATATTTTAATAAAAAAAGATTAGAAAATCTGAAAAAAATCACTTGATTTTGTTAATATATGCCAACATTGCATTTTCCTTATCAATTGGTCTTCTTTCTGGAACTGCGATAAAATCGATATTCTTTTCATAGAAATCAGAGCTCAAATATAGATTACAATAGCACGCTCCATATTCTTGTATATCAGGAGAGGCATAATCACATGGACATATAAGATCTCGGTCTAAATCTCTCTTACCACTTGCAAGTCGACATGGGCATGATTGATACCCATATGATTTCTTATTATCAACTAATCCATCTATTAAATCATTAAATGTTTGTTGATCTTTATTTAAAATCCAAGAATTTTTTTCTGATACTTGTTTTACATATTTCTGCATTCCTTCCTTTGTTTCCATATCCAACATAATCACCTTAATTCTCTAATAACTCCACATATTTATTTGGATTATATCCTACTACATAACCTTTTTCACAAACAAAAAAAGGATAGGATATTCTGTCCTGATATGATGTTTTTAAATAATTAATAATTTTTGATTTATCTTGTGGTTCGATTTTATCAACATCAATATATCTATATGTCATATTCCGGTCATTCAAGAAAGTTTTACATTTTTTACACCACATACAAGTCGATAAAGTGAAAATGAGGATATTATCATTTAGACCTTTGGTTCCATCGACTTTTTTCGCAAGTTTCTCAATTAATTCTTCTACCGACATTTTAATGAACCTTACTCTTCAAAAGATTTTAAACTAATAATAACTCATTGTTAATAAATTAGAAGTTTTTTTGTATATTTTATTGAAATGCATTTTATAAAATTTTTTTCTTATTAGAACTCAAAGATGAAAATTTTATAAATCTATTAATCATCTTTTAATTATGACTGAAGCTAATATTCCCATAATTATCACAAAAGAAGATTGTCACAGATGTCATGAACTCAAAGCATGGTTGAAAGAGAATGATGTAAAATATATTGAAAGAGACATTGAAGACGAAGAGTTTGTGCAAGAACTATTAAATGATAAGAATTTTTTAGGGACTTTCTGTGATGCAGATGGGTGTATAGTAAATACTCCAGCTGTTTTGCATAAAGGAAAATACTGGTTTAAGGAATTATGGGGCATAAATGGTCTTAGGATTAAGCCAGCGAAGAAATTATTTGGTGTCAAGTAATTTTTTTTAATTTTATTTTCTATTTTTTTAGTTCAGCCATTCTTTTTATAACCTTTCTAATTGTTCTTAATCCTTCTTCATCTTTCTCGACACCTTCCTTACCCAAATCTCTAGACCATAGACTTGCCCCTAAATTTGCTCCAAAAGCACCTCCTGAAACAGATTGTATATGATTCTGCTGAAAAAAATCTAAAATGCTCCGAATAGCTACTTCCTGACCTCCAGATCTATCTCCACCTACTGCTAACGCAGCACCAATCTTATCTTTAAATATATTAGGGTTCTTTGCTACTAAGGCACGATTTCGATCCATGACTGTTTTTAGTTGACCTGATAAGTTCCCTTGAAATACGGGGGTTCCAAAAAGAAAAAATCTTGCTTGTTCCAATTTAGGATAAAGGTCTTCCATATCATCTTTATTTATACATCCTTTTTTCTCCCTTATACAATAATCACAATGGAGACAGAATTTAATTTCTTTATTTCTCACAGTCCAGTATTGTGTATCAAATCCAAATTTTTCATTAGCATAATTTAAGGCGTACTGAATGGCGTATTCTGTCCCTTGTCTTCTTGGGCTTCCGCATATCCCTAAAAGTAGATTCTTATTTTCAACCATTATAATATAACTTACTCGATTTTATTAATAATTAATCATTAATGTATAAAAAAAAGTTTTAAAATCTAAATCATTAATATTTGAAGATGGATTCAAGCAAACCTAGTTTAGCGAGAATAAAGATTAAGTTTCCAGAA
>JAHQWY010000121.1 GCA_029856445.1 Promethearchaeia archaeon | reverse complement strand
TATTATTATATCCTAAAATGTAATACTTCTAAGAGTGTGTTTTCACGTAAAACTTTTTTAAATTAACTTTTGATAAAAATAACTTATTATTTGATTTAATAATTAATGGATTAATTGATTAGAAAATTCAAAAAATATTCATAAACAACATCAAGGCTCGTGAATAATGTCAGACAAAAGTCTTTCTGGAATTGATAGTCGTAGAACAGAGTATTACGAGGGATTAGAAATTGGAGCTGTTTCGGTAAAATGGGTTCGTAGATCTAAAAATGGTGAAATATTAAGTGAAGTTGTACGTCACGAGGGTTCTCCAAGAAAAAAGATACAAGAAATATTTAGGCGCTATAATATAGACAAAAGTTCGAAAATTGTCATAACTGGTCAAGCAACAAGTACTTTTCTTAATTTACCATACATTTCAGAGGTAGAATGCTTAGAAAAAGCATTAGCTTTCCATAATCTAAAACCAGACATTCTACTCTCACTTGGCGGTGAAACTTTTAGTGTGTATCCCATGAAAAATGGGATAATAAAAAATATTATCTCAACTTCGAAATGTGCTGCGGGTACAGGTGAATTTATTGTTCAACAGCTTCAGAGGATGGGATTAACTATTGAGGAAGGGATACAAGCTAGTGTAAATGGAGATTTTACACAATTGGCAACCCGATGTTCTGTCCATTGTAAGTCCGATGCCACACATAAACTCAATAAGGGAGAATGCAGACGAGAGGATATAGTTAAGACTTTAATTCATGATCTTGCAAGAAAGGTTAGTGAAATGATTGAAGCTGCTCAATGGCCTACTCGGTTAATTGTTCTTTCAGGCGGAGTTGCTTTAAATAAGATTTTTATTGAAAATTTATCTCATTTTCTTGTAGATTCAGAGATTAAAGTATTACCAGAAAGTCCTTATCTTGAAGTTTTTGGAGCATCATTATTTGCCTCGGAATTACAAGATCCTTTTATTCAAGAAGATGATTGGTTTAAGTCATCGAAAGTAGAGTTTCAATCTCATGAACCTCTTAAAACCGCAGAATTTCTTCTCGATTACCGCGTTGACATCGAAAGTAAAGAAGGGATTAAAGCCGGAGAAAAATATATTCTTGGGATAGACGCAGGCTCAACTACCACTAAAGCTATATTATTTAACGTTTTAGATGACTCGGTTGGAGGAAGTGTGTATTTAAGGACATTAGGAAATCCAATTTTAGCGACGAAACAATGTATAAATAAGCTCATGGAACAAGTGGGTAATAGCTCTATTAAAATAATTCAATGTGGTGTAACTGGTTCAGCTAGAGAGATGGTGTCAGTTTATTTAGATAATTGTCGAAGTTTTAATGAGATATTAGCACATGCCAGATCCGCAATTGAAGAAGTTCCTAATGTTGATACTGTATTTGAAATAGGTGGTCAGGATTCGAAATTCATTTCATTCTTAAAAGGAATACCAATTGATTATGCAATGAATGAAGGATGCTCAGCTGGCACGGGAAGTTTTCTTGAGGAATCTGCTTCAGTTGATATGGGAATAGCAGTAGAAAATATAACTAAAGTCGCGATGAAAAGTTCTCACCCAATAGCTTTTGGAGAACGATGTGCTGCTTTTATCAATACAGATTTAAGAAATGCTCTTCAACAAGGAGCTAGTCCCGAAGATGTTATTGCTGGTTTAGTCTATTCCATTGCTGATAATTATATTTCACGCATTGTTGGCCCCCGCCAAATAGGTAAAAATCTTCTCTTCCTTGGAGGGGTTGCTCTTAATAGATCTGTTGCCTTAGCTATTGCTGCCCGTTCACAACAAAAAGTAGTAGTTCCAGCTCATCCTGAACTCATGGGTGCTGTAGGTACAGCTCTCATGACAAGAGACCTTTTAGAAAATAAAATTATATCTGAAGAAAATTATACACTCAAGAATCTTGTTAAAGGAGAAATAGAGATAAAAAACATCTTTAGATGTAAAGCATGTGAAAATAATTGTGAAATTCAAAACATTTCAATAAGAGGAAAGGTATACCCGTTTGGAGGATTATGCTCAAAATATAGATTAATACGTCAAAAAGATACTAAAGTGAAAGAAGGTCAAGATCTCATAGAAATGAGAAATCATATGATGATTAATGATTTTGGAGCTCTTAGTTTAAACAATCCTCTTGGGACAATAGGCATTCCGATGGGATTAACGTCTCATATTCTTTATCCGTTATATGCTAAATTCATAAATGAACTTGGATATAATGTAGTATTATCAAATCCTTCAAAAATAGGTAACACTAAAACTAAAGCACCAATATGTTATCCCTGTGAGCTTGTTCATGGAGCAGTGAATGATCTTCTAGATCGTAAAGTTGATTACATTTTCTTACCTCATGTAATTGAAATGGAAATTCCAAACGGCTATATACACGGATATACATGTCCATCAACAACTACGATTCCAGACATTATTCGTGCAGCCTTTGAAAATGCAAGGGAAAAAATATTATCACCCCACATTGGTCTTTCAGAAGACCTTATTGAAACGACAATAAAGGAATTTGGAAGAACTGCTTGCCAATTAGGATTAGATTATAAAATAGGTATCAATGCAGGTATTGTTGCTTTATCTCACTATAAAATGTTCAGAGAAATATATTACGAGTTTGGTAGGAAAAAATTGAAAGATTTATTAAAAAAACCATCTGTAATCATAGCGGGGAGACCTTATGTTGTTTATCCTCCAGATGTAAATATAGCTCTTCCTCGAAAGATTGTTAGTAGAGGATATAATGCTATTCCCTCTGATCTTTTATTGTTTCTAAATAATAGCACCACTCATCCAAGAAATGCATGGAGATTTACTCAAGAAATCAATAACGCAGTTGAATATGTGAAAAGATATCCCAACTTATATATTTGCTTTGTTTCTTGCTTTTCCTGTGGTCCAGACGGTACAATGTACCATCAATTTCGGCAAAAACTTGAGGGCCATACATTTTGTTATTTAGAGATCGATTCTCATACAGCACATGCTGGTTTTGAGACAAGAGTAGGTGCTTTTCTTGATATTATTGAAGAACGTCATCGAAAGAAAAGTAAGGATAATAAAAATATAATAAATCAAAGTATAACGGTGTAAAAAATGACTGAAATAGAACAACTTAAGGATTTAATAGGCTTAAAAATAAATAAAGTTCCACAAGCTCGATTTTCTGAAGATCATAAATATATTATTGATAGTGATGGGAATAGAATTGAATTTGAGAATCCCAGATTAGTATATGTCAACCCTGAACCTCGGAATTCTTATGGAAGCCGTCTAGTTATAGATCTATTTGAAAAATATAACCGTAAGATTAGAATTAGTCAAGAAACGGATGCTTCTATATTACAATATGCTAAAAATATATGTTCTGGAAGAGAATGCCTAGCAAGTGTTGCTATAGCTGGGGCGGTTTTAAAAGATATAAATGAATACAGAGATGAAAATGAAATCACCATTTATCGAACACCCATAGATAACCATGGTCCTTGTCAGAATGGAGCATGGCCAGCTCTATGGGACACGTTTGCGCAAAGGCTGAATATGAAAAATACGATGTTCTGTGCTTTCCCCAAATATACTAATAACTATTTAGGGTTAAATCGTGATTTACTAGCATGGGAGAATATTAATTTTATAATCGGTCAATATATTATTGAGGCAAGAAACGCCTTACAATGTGTTGCTGAACAAAAAGACATAGCTGTACAAAAATTTGAAGATATAACAAGCGATTTTATTAACAATGTTAAAGAAGAAAAGAAAACGTTGAATACAGGTCTTATTAAATGGGCAAGAGATGTTTCGAAGATTCCACTTAGGGGAAAAATAGAAGAAACTCCAAAAGTACTAATTTTTGGTGGATTAAATTTAATGTTTGATCATTATCCTGTCGAAGATTTTTTTCTTGAAAAGGGTATTATTACAAAAGTTGTAGATATTGTTGAAACTATGAGTCTAATCTTAGCTGAAAGCTCAATAAGATTTGGATTTAAAAAGGGATACATTACTCCAAAAGAACAAGTTAATGAAAAGTTACTTGATACTACTGGGTTAAGTGAAAATGATACTAAAGAAGTTCTTAGAGTAAAAAGAAATAAAAGCGCATTAAATTTCCTAAATTCGCAATTAAAGCTATTGAGAAGAATTATGAAAAAATCTGGATTATTATTTGATCCATTCGTAGATTTTATTGATCTATTTGAAGAAGGAAGCAAATATGTTTCTTCAAATAGTCTTAGTGAGACTCCAATCATAACTGGTCGATTTTTATATTCAATTAAGGAAGGAATTTATGACGGTTTGATTAATTTAGGAACTTTTAATTGTCAACCTGCAATGAATTCACAAGCAATCATACGTCCCTTAGCTAATAAGTGTAACATTCCCTATGCAGCAATAGATTGTGAAGGTCCTTGGATTTCAACAAATCAACGTAGACTTCTTGAAACTATTGCCATTCAAGCAAAAAGAGTTCGTAATAAGAAGAATGAGCTATTATATCCTTAATAAATAATGAAAATTCAAAATATTTCTTCAACTTACTCTCTTCTTAATTTTTCCTTTTAACCAACCAATTTTGGTACTTTTAATATTATCATATTGGGAAGCATAAGGTTTTATATCCAAGATTGGTGTTTGATCTAATATATCTACATTTTTCACAGATATAATATTCTGATTTATATCTAAGATCTCTAGGATTGATAATCCAATAGGATTAGGTCGGAAAGGAGTACGAATAGCAAAAACTCCTTTTTTCTCATTAACCAAAAAAGGCTTAGATTGAAGTGGCACAGGTAGTTTTACCATATCAAAAAAAAATATACAATAGATGTGAGAGAAACCTGAAAGGTCTTTTAATCCAGCAACATATTCAGGAAAGATTTCAATAGTTCCCTTTGTAGCTGACATAGATGATTGAATTGGTATTCCTTTAAGTGATTTAAAGGGAGTATAAATGACACCAATTGGTTTAAAGCATATTTCTTCTGGAAATTTGCGTTTATTGATATCTATTATTTCTCGTTTTATTATTTCCATATTATATAAGCTATTTCAGATAATAAAAAGTATTTACTATGTATAAGATATTATTAGAATATAAAGATTAAATGAAAGGGTAGAAATACTTTATAATAAAATCTTTACCCAATACATTTCTTTCTTCATAATCTCTTTTAAGATTAGAAAAATCATAAGATATATTTTTAAAGTTAACGTTTATGCTATTATCACTAATTTCCATTAAACAGAAAGATGTAATTGGTTTCCATGTAATACTTATTGAACCGGGATTTATTATTTTTTTACGTTTCCATGAAATGTAGAGTTGCAGATGAGAATGGCCAACAAGTACGATGTCAACATCTTCAGGATAATCCTTTACAAATTCATCCAGAGTTTTTCCTTGATAGATTAAAAGGTTATCTTGAATTGATCTATTAGGAGTATCATAAAAAGGGGAGTGAAGCATTAATACCTTTTTTCTATTTATATTCAATTCTTTTGATGTAGGTGTTTTTCCTATTTTTTCAAGTAGATCTTTTCCAATAAGATTGGCGACCCATTCATGGTGAGGCATTTTTGGTCTCTGCCATTCATCTCTTCGTTTTCCTAATACAATCATCTCATTATTACCAATTATATTTTCAAAGCGATTATCATTAAAGATCATTTGGGTTACCTCTTTTGGATGAGGTCCAATAGAAGAAAAATCGCCTAAATTTAAAATTTTATCAGCTTGAAAGTATTGTTCATTATATTGAAGAAAACTGTCTAAAGCATATTTATTAGCATGAATGTCAGAGATAATTGCTAGTTTAGTAATATTTCCTATAATTTATTCCAAAATAAAGTTATAGATAGTAAAAAGAAGGTTAATTTTTCAATCTAATTTTTGAAGAATCCGTAACAGAAAATTCCATGTTTTCTCAACAGAACTAACTTGTAGACTTTCGTTAGGAGAATGCATATCTCTTATACTCGCGCCCATCGCTATCGCTTCCATTTCAGGATGAATATTTATCAAGAGTGTGCACTCTAAACCCCCTTGAACCAATATGACCAATGGTTCTTTATTATACAATTCAGAATAACTTTCCTTTGCTAATTTCAGAAGTTTTGAATCAAAATTTGGTTCCCATGGGGGATAATACCCTGTGATTGTTCTGGTCATTTCAAGCCCAGACATTTTTAATAGAGTAATGACCTCTTCACAAGTTTTTTCGTTGTAGTATTCACTAAAACTTCGGTGTAACATACGAATTCTAATATAATCTTTTTCTGTTTTCAGAATACCTAAATTTGTAGATGCAAATGCAAAAATCCTTATTTTTGGATGCAATGATAAAGGACCACAGGGGATTATATATAAAAGATCAAGTATTTTTTTTTGAATTTCTTCAGAGAAAACCGTGGCATTAATTTTGCTCTCTATTCTTTCAATAGATAAATGCATATTTTTCTCAACCTCTTCATAGTTTTTTTTCAATTCTTTAATAAGAATATTGGTGAAGGATTTTATTTCTGCGAAATCCTCTTCCTTTATATATAGTATGGCATTTGATTCTCGTGTTATAGCATTAGCAGCGTTTCCTCCATTGATAGAATTAATATGAATTGAATAATTCTTACCAATTTTCCATAAAATATGACTTAAGAGCTTATTTGCATTTCCTCTCCCCCGAGTTATATCTCCTCCAGAATGCCCCCCAGTTAAACCACTCAGAATAAGTTTAATAGGATTTAAATTATCTTTTAAATTATCAACAGAAATAGGCTTAGTTTTAATATCTGCAATAAAACCAATACCACCAGTACACCCATTTGTAACCATCCCATCTCCTCCAGAATCGAGATTGATTAGCATATTTCCTTTTACCAGGCTTTTGTCGATATTTTTTGCTCCTCCTAAATTATATTCTTCAAGGACGGTGAATATTAGTTCTAAACTTAATGAGTTAAAATTCAATGATCCATCGTTAATTTTTTTCATAATTGTGAGAAGAAAGCATATTCCATTTCCATTATCCGCTCCTAAGGTTGTACCTTCTGCAGTTACCCATTTCTCATTATTTATTTCGATAACCTTCAATTTCAAAGGATCTTTTGAAAAATCATGTAAAACATTATCATTCTTCTCGCAAACCATATCCATATGGCATTGTAAAATTAATTTTTCTTTCTCAGTAGATTTTGCTGGAATACTTATAAATAGATTACCTGCTTTATCAATCGTAGTCTTAAATCCAAATTTCTCACCTTCTTCCTTGATGAAATTTCTAATTCTTTCTTCAAATCTTGAACAGCGGGGAATTTTAGAAATTTGCTCAAAATAATCCCAAAATTCCTCTGGTTTCCCTAATTCTTTAAATTTTGACATTTTTATCACGATAATGTTAATAATTAACCTATTTGATTTATATAAATTGCATACTAATAACACTAGATATAATTAAACTTAAAATTATTGAAAATTAGATAATAAAGAGGTCGATATTTATGGCTGAAAATCTAAAGATAGGTTACCGAGTTGTTGGAACTATAAAAGAAGTTAAGGGTAATTGCAATGCTGGTCATAAAGTTGGTGATAAAATAGAGCTTAGTGGACATAGTGCTGGAGGATTATGTGGATTCTTTTATCATGATATTTTTCCATATATTATTATGCTCCAATTTGGAGGAGGTTTCCCTAAAGAATGGGTAGCAGACCAAGATGTTGTTGAACTTGTATGTATGGATAAATTTAATGAAGTTAAAATTGAACTTAGAAGAATAAAAGAAGATTGAGTGACTATAATAATGGTTTTTTTCACTAATGATGGCGTTAAAATTTACTATGAAGTTGAAGGGGAGGGTGCCCCTGTGTTGCTAATCCATGGTTTTGCATCAAGTATGGATCTAAACTGGAAAAGAAATGGTTGGGTAAAGGTTCTAAAAGATAATTACAAAGTTATTCTTATAGATTGTCGAGGTCATGGAAAAAGTGATAAACCTTATGATGAAACATCTTACGGTCAAAAAGTGGATAATGACATAGTTAAATTATTGGAACACCTTTCTATTAAGAAAGCCAATTTATTTGGATATTCTATGGGAGCACTAATTACATATCGATTGTTACTAAGTAAACCAGAGATTTTTATTTCAGCAATTCTCGGTGGATTTGTTTTAAACTTTAGGGAAAATGAAAAAGAAAGAAGTGCTTTTAGGGAAGGAATAAAAAGAAGGATACAGGCGTTTAAAGAGGAAAATATTGATCAAGTTAAAGATCCTATAGCACGACGATTTCTTGAATATGCAGAAATCAGAGGTAATGATTTAATTGCTTTAGCTGCCCATGAAGGTGGATTTCTAAAACAGCAAACAGAAACAACAACTTCTCCTGATCAAATAAAAGATTATCTTAAAAAATTAGACGTTCCTGTACTCACTGTTGTAGGGTCCAATGAGACTATACCAGGAGACAAATCTTTAGTTGCTCAAATAGTTCCTGATGCGTGTCATTTTCAAATTGAGGGGAAAGATCACTTGACAGTTGTTTCTGACCCGAAATTTCACATGGTTGTTAAGGCTTTCTTAAATTATGTCAACTAAATTTAAATTCCTATTTTTTTGTACTATAATTTGCCAAAAACCATTGCGATTACAAATAAGGAACCTAAAATAGCCAAAGATAATATGTTCACAATTCTTGCAGTGTGTGGTGTTGGATAAAAAATAAATATAAGATTTAGGATTGTACCAACTATAATAATACTAATCATACAAATTAAATATTCAATTCCTAATAAGCCTAAAATATATATTAAAATCGAGATAATATAAGCAATTATTTCATTAATTAGAAGAAAATATTTCGTCCATCGAATTCCATATTTTTTCGGAATTGTAGACGTATCGGTTTTTTGATCATAAGGAAGATCTCTTGTATCTCCTAACACTCGTGCTCCTGTCATAGCAAAAAACAAATATAAGGCCAATAATACAACACTTAACTCAAACTTGTTGACAAAAAGCGCACCGATCAAAACATAAAATCCTTGAAGTGCTCCTAAACTAAATGAACGTAAAAGAGCGGTATCAAGTATTCCTTGAACAAGGCCACTAACAACGCCTATCAAACAAAATATAGGAATTAGAGCCCAGATATTAACCATAATGGAAATAACAATACTTATTATAAAACAGGTAATTATTATTAAAAATCCACCGCGCGGAGATAATGTACCATTTGCAATGGGATTCTTCAAGTTGCCTGTTTCACGATCTTTTTTATAATCTCCTAAATAATCAAAGAAAAAACCTCCTGCTGATAAGGTTGCTCCAACTAAGCCTGCGAATATTACAATTATTGAAGATCCTCCAAGTCCATATGAAACCGAACTCGTAATTAATATAAACATAATAATTCTGCCTAAACGCCAATTCCCGAAGACTACTTGCATTTTAGACGTCATAATATTCTTTATATGAGATATAATCTAAGATTATTAAGCAATAATTAGACATAGTTTTTAAAACCTTTATACAATTTTTATTAGTTATGGCTAAGTTTTTTGACAATATTAGGGA
>JAHQWY010000120.1 GCA_029856445.1 Promethearchaeia archaeon | reverse complement strand
AAAATCATTTACCTTGGCTAAGATAACATGTGTCATACCTCCTAAAATCATTGAAGCTTCTTGTAATATTAGTTCCACAAAACGTTCATCCATATCATATTCTTTTGCCATTTTTTTAGCCTTTTCTGAAATATTGGTAACATTAGACAAAGTTACCACCCTTCCCTGTGAAGTAGCTATTACTTTTTCAGCAATAACTATAATATCCCCTTCTTTTAAAGATTCCCCTTGATTTTTTATGTTTTCAATAATTATTTTTAATAAATCATCGTTCTCTTTAATAAGGGGAAGTTTAATTGAAAACAATTTCATTGTAGGTTAAAAAAATTAAACTTATTTGATATACTTTGTTCATTTTCTTGATAACATATGAAAAGCATATATATGAATTTATATGACATCTTAGAAATTGGAGATGACTTCCCAACAGTTATAATGGGTGTTTTGAATCTAAGTCCAGAGAGTTTTTATCAAGGATCTGTATATACCGACATTGATTCATTAGAGAGAGCCACCTTAGATATGATAGAGAATGGCGCAAAAATACTTGATCTAGGAGCACGTTCTACTGCTCCTTGGTCACAGAAAATCACCATCGAAGAAGAAATTAATAGATTTAAATCGGCTATGGAATTTGTTTGTAAAATAATTCCAAAAGATATTATCATATCTGTAGATACCCAATATAGTAGAGTTGCTGAAGTTGCTTATGATCTTTCTCTTGATTATGAAATAAAAATTATAATAAACGACGTGAGTTGTTTAAAAACAGATCCAACCTTACTAGATTTTATAATTGAGCATGAACTCCCTATTATTTTGATGGCATCTAAAGAAATTCCAGGAGATTTGTGTACAATTGGAGAAATTATTCAGGAATTTGACAGAACAATAAAACAGCTCAAATCATATCGTTATAATGAAAATAATATAATTTTAGACCCAGGTATTGGTAAGTGGATAGAAGAAAAAATACATACTTATGATTTGAAAATTATTAATGACTTGCCGAATCTTAGAACGCTAATCAAACCAATTTTGGTCGCCATTTCAAGAAAATCTTTCATCGGTACGACGTTAAATATTCCTAACCCAGAAGATAGGCTTAATGGAACGCTCTCATCAACGGCAATAGCAGTTTATAATGGCGCTCATATAGTAAGAACTCATGATGTTGATAAACAACTTCTTGAAATAGTAAAAATGGCTGAGGAGATCCGCAGAAATCATTAAATCTCTATTTTTCGGTAAAAAATCTATCTTAAAAAATTGGGCAAATAGACTTGATACTGCTAATTTCTTGTACTGAATCGAATAAATTCCGTAATTAGATATTAAATAATGAAATACTGGTAAATATTCAATTTCTTTTTGAGTTATTGAGTAATGAAAAACTGTACCTAAATTTAAAAGTGATACTTTCCATATATATTATGTAAACTGTTAAATTATCACACAAGTTCAATTTAGATTGGATAAATTTAACCTTACAAATTACATATAAAATCGGTTTCCTATGCCTGAAAAAAAAAATAACTCTTATGATGCGGATGATATAACCGTTTTAAGAGGCTTGGACGGAGTAAGGCGTCGTCCAGCAATGTACATAGGTGATCAAGGAAAAAAAGGTCTTCACCACCTTATTTTTGAAGTACTCGACAACTCCGTCGATGAAGCAATGGGGGGATATGCTGATGAAATAAAAGTAATTCTTTATCAAGATAATTCAGTTCAAATATCTGATAATGGTCGTGGTATTCCTATTGATGAACATCCTGAATTTAAGAGACCTGCACTTGAAGTAATCATGGAACATTTACATGCTGGAGGAAAGTTTGATAGCAAGAGTTATAAAATTTCAGGTGGGTTGCATGGCGTAGGGCTTTCTGTTGTAAACGCCTTAACTGAATGGATGGACGTTGAGGTATGCCGTGATGGATTGTGTTATAAACAGAAATTCTCAAAAGGAAAAAAAGTAAATGAACCGGATATAACAGAAGTAAAAACCAAGAAATCATATACAAAGATTAAATTTTATCCCGATGATTCTATTTTTGATTTTGAACCCAGTGAACCAATATTTAATGCACATACTATTACTACAAGGATGCGAGAGCTTGCATTCCTTAATCCACACACACGATTTGAACTTCGGGATAAATTCAAAGATGAGATAGAAGAATTTCATTATGAAGGAGGATTAAAAGAATTTGTTGCCTATCTAAATAAAGATAGACAGCCTCTACATAATGATATTATTTATATAAGCGATTCCTATGAGGATGAGGATAGTTCAACAGTAATGTGTGAAATCGCGGCGCAATATAACCAAGGATATCAGACAAATATTCTATCTTATGCTAATACAATTAACACTATAGAGGGTGGGACTCATCTAACTGGATTTAAATCGGCCTTAACAAGAGGTTTTAATTCTTATATTGAAAATTTTATGGAAAAAAAATATAAAGATCACGTAATAAGTGGGACTGACACTAGAGAAGGATTATCCGCAATAATTTCAGTTAAACTTCCTGATCCTCAATTTGAAAGTCAAACAAAAATTAAGTTAGGGAATCCTGAAATTCGTCAGATTATTAGTCAAATGGTCACTGATAAATTAACTCAGTATTTAGAGGAAAATCCACAAACAGCTAAAAGAATAATCTTAAAGACAATAAATGCAAAAATTGCTCGAGAAGCAGCTCAAAAAGCTAGGTTATTAATACGGAGAAAATCCGCATTGGATAGTGCTAGAATGCCTGGTAAACTCGCTGATTGTTCTTCAAATAAACCTGAAGAAGCTGAATTATTTATTGTTGAAGGGAATTCTGCTGGAGGATCTGCTAAGCAAGGAAGAGATAGAAATTATCAAGCTATTCTACCTCTTAGGGGTAAGATTTTAAATGTAGAAAAAGCTCGTTTGGATAAAATATTGCAAAATAATGAAATCCAATCTATTATTAAAGCTCTCGGTGTAGGTTTCCAGGAAGTAACTGAATTGAACGGATCCAATGGTGAAACTGAAGAACCTGATGATGCTGAAGAAAATTTTGATTTGAAAAAGCTTAGATATCATAAGGTAATCATTATGTGTGATGCGGATGTTGATGGATTTCATATTGAGACACTTCTTCTTACATTTTTCTTTAGATATATGCGTCCACTAATAGATGAAGGACATCTCTATATAGCTTGTCCTCCATTATACAAAGTTAGCTATAAAAAGGACCAGAAATATGTCTATACAGACAAAGAAAAAGATGATTTTATCCAAGAGTTAAAGAAAAAACATAAACTCAAAGAAACTAATTCGATACGTACCCAAAGATACAAAGGGCTTGGAGAGATGAATGCGGAGGAGCTTTATGCTACAACCATGAATCGAGATACACGGAAACTTAAGAAAGTTACTTATGAAGATTATTTAGAGAATGATTTAATGTTTACAAAACTAATGGGTAAAGAAGTTAAAGCCCGAAAAAAGTTCATAATTAGTAATTTTGATGAAGTCAATGTTTTAGATATTTAAATCCTATAATTTAGAACTCATAATATTTATAGACCTGGGGTTTTATTTTGACTACAGAACAAATTGAAGAAATTCTTTTAAAGGATGAGATGACAAGTAGCTATATAGATTATAGCATGTCAGTCATCATTGGTAGAGCTATTCCTGATGTAAGAGATGGACTTAAACCTGTCCAAAAAAGGATAATCTATGCAATGTCTGAAAATGGATGGAATGCGCGTTCTCCTCATGTTAAGTGTGCCAAGATTGTAGGTGAAGTATTAGGTAATTATCATCCTCATGGAGATGGAGCAGTATATAGTGCACTTGTAAGAATGGGGCAGGATTTTTCCCTAAGGTATCCGCTTATCGATCCTCAAGGCAACTTTGGTTCGGTTGATGGAGACGATCCCGCAGCTTACAGATATACAGAAGCAAGACTTTCTCGAATTTCGGACGAACTAACTGAAGATTTGAATAAAGAAACTGTGGAATTTATTCCTAATTTTGATGATACAAAAGTAGAACCTGTTTATTTACCTGCTAAATTGCCTAATATATTAATAAATGGAACAAAAGGGATTGCTGTAGGTATGGCAACTTCAATGCCACCTCATAATTTAAATGAAATTTGTAAAGGGATTGTTGCAACAATTGACGATCCTGAAATTTCAATCCAAGAACTTATGGAAATTATTAAGGGTCCAGATTTCCCTACTGGGGGAATTATTTCAGATAGAAATGGAATATATAATGCTTATACTACAGGAATTGGCAATGTCAATATCAGTGGGAAAATTGAAACTGAAGTAAAAGGAGATAAAAATAGTTTAATCATTACAGAAATACCATATCTAGTAAATAAATCTCTTTTAATTGAATCAATAGCAAAGTTGGTAAAAGATGGAGTCCTTAAAGACATAAGAGACTTAAGAGATGAATCTGATAGGCATGGAATGCGTATTGTTATTGAATTAACTAAAAACGCTCAACCAGTTATTATTAAAAATATCTTATTTAAAAGAACTAAATTATTTACGAGTTTTAATATCATAAACTTAGTATTGATTAACGATGGAAAACAACCAAAAATTCTTACTCTAAAGGAAATTATTCAAGAATACATAAAACATCGTCTTATAATTATTAAAAGAAGAATTGAATACGAACTAAGAAAAGCAGAGGATCGTCTCCATAAAGTAGAGGGGCTTCTTATTGCATTAAATGATATTGATAATGTTGTAAATATAATTAAAAATGCTAAAGATACAATTGAAGCGAAGATAAAACTGATGGATGCCTATAGTCTAAGTGAGATTCAAGTTCAAGCAATTTTGAGTATGCAATTATCACGTTTAACTAACTTAGAACAGCAAAAATTAGTTGATGAGGAAAAGACGTTAAATGAGAATATTACTGAGTATAAAAAGATTTTAGCTAGTGAACAGTTACAATTAGATATTATAAAATCTGAACTTACTGAATTGAGTGAGAAATATGGTGATCCAAGGAAATCTGAAATAGAAATAAGTGGTGAGGACACTCCAAAAGAAATTGAAACAAAGGATCTCATAAAAAACGAACCCACAATCGTGATTTTTACAAAAAATCAATATATTAAAAGAACTTCTGTTGAACAATATCGTACACAAGGTAGAGGTGGTCGTGGGAAAAAAGGGATGACTGTACGCGAAGAAGATTTTATAATGGATTTATTTGTATGTTCTACTCACGATACAATTTTAGTTTTTACCTCAAAAGGAAGAGTATATTCAATAAAAAGTTATGATATTCCATTACAGAAACGTACGGCTCGAGGAAAACCAATAATCAATTTTATACCTCTACAACCTGGAGAAAAGATTTCCTCTATGATACCCATTAACAACTTTAACACCAATGAGATGCTGATAATGACTACAAAAAATGGAATAATAAAGAAATCTCCGTTAAAATTGTTCTCTAAATTCAAAAGTACAGGAGTTAGAGCTCAGCGAATAAGACCTGATGATGAATTAGTTAGTGTTAAAAGACTTTCGAATGAATTAGAAGATATTTTTATTGCAACAAAACTAGGATATGCTGTCAGATTTGATGAATCTGAATTAAGAGAGTTAGGTCGTAATTCAATGGGTGTTAAAGGAGTAGATTTAAGGGAGGGAGATGAAGTGATTGATTCTTTACTAGTCTCTGATGATGCAATAATCTTAACTCTTACTGAAAATGGATACGGTCAAAGAACATATGTAAAGGAATATAGAAAAACAGGTCGTGGGGCAAAAGGAGTTAAAAATATAACACTAGATAAAGAAAAAAATGATGAAGTTATTGCTATTAGGATTGCTACACATATGGATCTTTTAATTGGAACTGAACAAGGGCAAATGATAAGAGTCGCTGTAGATTCAATAAGAATTACTCATAGAACAGCAAAAGGTGTAAGAGTAATCAAATTGTATGAAAATGATTCAGTAACAGGAATCGGAAAATGTGAAAAAGAAGTGTGATTGTTTCAGTTTCAATCTTTTAGATATGGAATTAAGCAAATAAAAACAAGTTTATCCTTACCCAAATTATCTATCCCATGATTTTCATTAGGAGGGATATAAATTACATCACCCTGTGAAACTTTATTTTCTTGTTCCTTATCATTATAAAATCTCCCTGTTCCAGATAATATATATATTTCATGATCTTGTTCATGGTTATGGAGCGGAACTTTTCCCCCTACTTTTATTTCAAAACGTCTCATGGCAAAACTTTTTGCCCCAATCTCCTTATCAATTAACCATCGAACAGTCACACCCTCTACAGACGTCCCATCACTTAATGTAGCTTGTCTCTCTTCCACTTCAGTATAATTTTTTTTAATCATAATTTAAGATAATTTCCTAATTTATTAAAACTATAGTTGTTTACATCTTTTTCTCATAAATTTTATTATTCCGCTCTAAGTATTGGTCACTTTAAAAAACCTATAAATACCATAATAACAAAAAATTATTAGACAATCATTTTATTTAGTAGTAATTAGTATATTTTTATGAGTGTCTTAATAAATGAAAAATCGTTTTAATAGGAGAATATAAAAAAATGACAAAGAAAATAACGATTGGATTTGACTACATGCATAATAACTTATTAAAAATTGAAAACAATGCATTTACAGATTTTATTCAGTATTTATTTGATTCTGGATTTCAATTAGGGAAAATCGAAGCAGGAATAACCTCTGAAAAATTAAAAAGTTATGATTTATTTATTATTGGGGTTCCACATTTAGGTCCTAACTTAGGTACTGATGAAATAGAGGATCTGGTTAATTATGTCAGTGAGGGGGGAAGTCTTCTTATAATAAATGACGGTGGTGGAGATTATGAAAATAAAAACAATTTATCTGAATTAACCAAGCATTTTGGGATAACTTTCAATAATGATAAATTATATGATAACGAATTGTTTTCCCAGGAAAATTATCATCCAATTATTAAAGATTTTAGTCCTCATTATATTACAAGAGATTTAAGCCAATTTATCCATTCCAATGGTTGTACAATAACAATAGATAAATCAATTGAAGCTGAGAATATTGATGTGAATAGTATTGCATATTCTTCAGAAAATACCTCATGGCATAGTTACTTGGATGAAGATGGGTGGCATGATGAATCAAAACAGCACCTTCCTATTATTGGGGCTATACATTTTGAATTAGGGAAGGTAATAACTATAGGTAATCTCTCAATTTTTTCTAGTCTCAATAAAAATTACGGTATTCAGGCAGCGGATAACTTTAAATTAGTATCTAATGTTATTTCTTGGTTATTAAATAAAGCGGGTTCTGAAGAAGAAAAAGCCTTAAAGCCAATATTTTCAACTATTGCTTTAAGCCAAGACCTCTTTTATTGGGCTAAAGATATGATAAATTTAGGAAAATGGAAAAACCTTGAAGAAGTTATTAATTTTGCTTTAAGAATTGTAAAAGTACGATTGAAGGAATTTGAGAATAATGATAAAGACGAATAAAGATGAATTATTGATTGGTTTGATTGGGGATACTCATATTCCTTCAAGAGTATCAGAAATCCCTACTCACATATTAAATGATTTTAAGGAAAAAAAAGTTGACTATATAATCCACCTTGGAGATTTCACAGAATTGAAAGTATACACTAGCCTTCAAGAAACATTTGGAAAAGAAAAAATAATTGGAATTTTAGGAAATATGGATAACCATCAATTAAAGAAAATTCTTCCAGAAAAACTTGAATTAAATTTATATGGACATAAAATTTTCATAACACACGGAATAGGAGGACCAAATATTATAATTAAAAGGTTGAATAAGCTGTTTGATTTAACTGATTATGATATCATAATTTTTGGGCATGTACATCGTCCATATAATGAAAGATGGAGAGATGGAAAACTCTATATTAGTCCAGGTACACCTACTGATAAAGTTTTTACTGATATTAACTCTTATGGTTTTCTTAGGATATCTAAGAAAAAATTTGAACCCGAGATTATATATTTATAAAAAAAATTTATTATTAATCTTCTTTCGTTTACTAGCTAATGTTATTATTTCCCCATTCTATCTACATAAGAAATAGTTAAAATATAAATCATAAAAAAAAATAAATATAACAAAGCTTACTTATAAAAATTCCAGAAAACCAAAGCAAGAACTATTCAAAAAATAGGTGAATTTGATTAAAGAACCGAAAGATTATATTTGGACCCTCCCTATTATTGGGGGTATTTTAGCACTTATCTCTGTTTTAACCCCCGCTCATTATGCTAATGAATTTGGGATTGAAGGAAATTATTGGATGTGGGGAATATATCATTTATCCATTCCCGGTTATGAATCTGAAACCGTTTTTATGCTTAATGAAGACCCTTCACAATATACGATACCTATATTTTTCTCAGGTCTTATTCCTGCACTAATGATATTAATAGTTTCAATAATGCTTATTGCTTCTTCCAATACTGTTAGGACAGGTAGAACAGACATTAAAAATATTGAAAATGGATGGATTGGGATGGGAATCATGATGATCGTAGCTTCAATAATCTATATTATTGCAATTGATATTACTTGGATGAATATGGTGAAATATATATATGAACAAGAGTTTGGGCCTTATCCTTCAGGGGGACCAGGCTTTTGGGATACATTTAACCCTGGATTTGCTGTTATTGCTCCTTTTATTGGAGGGGGTTTAGCCATTGTAGGAAGTATTGCTAGTAAATATATTAAACCTAGAGAAATACCTATTTTTGTTGGAGAAAGAAAGGGACCGATAACAAAAACGCCAATAGGTGAGATTTCGCGTCGGATTAAGTTCTGTTCTGAATGTGGTAATCAACTTTTATATGAGGGTGGTCAATTTTGTTCCCATTGTGGAAAGAAAATAAAATATTGATAAGGAGTTACTCTCAATAAATATTTTTATTAAAAACAGTAGAAAAAAAATGATTTATGCTGCTTCCATTGATTTTCCTGAAAGCTTTTTGTAATGATTTAGGACTGCTTGACGAGCCGCATAGACAAAAGCTCTCTTTACATTGATTCCTTGAATAGCGATTGTTTCATAAATTAAAGTGTGGTTTAAGTGTGCAGTATCGAGTGCTTTACGAATTTTGGCTATTTCTACAATATCCTCTAAGTCGCGTTTATTAGCCAAAACCACTAATGGTACATCAGGAGGATCAAAAGCTTTAGTAGGAATTAATTTATCCCCATAAAATCGTAGTAGTTCTTTTAAACTCCATATATTCTCCGACCACTGGTCTATTAAACTGTCCCAGGTAAATATACACGCATCCGTGCCTTTAAGAACAGTTTGACGTTGAAATTTATGACGACGCTGGCCTGCGACGGTATACACTTGGAATACAACGTTGGAAACCCGTGCTACAACACGATCAAAAAAGAGTGTACGCCCTGTGGGATCTTGTATCTGTTGCATATCACCAGAGGCTAATCCTTCACGACGATATACCCAATCCAGTGCGGTTGTCTTTCCCCCTAATGAGGGACCATAAAAACAAATTTTAAATACAAGTGTCCCATCTCCACGACGACTAGGCAAAATTATCGAACCTTGATTTTGAATTACTAGTAAATTAAAATTAAATCTT
>JAHQWY010000119.1 GCA_029856445.1 Promethearchaeia archaeon | reverse complement strand
AAGGTTATCATAATATCTTAGATGGTTCTGTTCCATTTTTCAAGTTTTATAATGAGTTAATAGAATCAATATTGCTTCTAGCGAGAATTGTTGGTGAGCAAATTAAAAAAAAAAAAAGAAAAAATTATCATTATTAAAATTAAAGATTGAATCTTCTCGCTGCTTCATCAAAAAGCGTCTCAATAATGGAAGGGAAAATAGTATAAATTAAATAATCATCTTGTGCAAAACTAGAACCCTTGTTAAGCATAACAACTATGCCATATTTACCATTGCTTACTGTTTTAAACGCTATATCTGCAAGATAACCAGCGACTGCCCCGCCATGTCCTATGATATTATCTTTATAGATTCCCCAACCCAAACCTTGTCCAGAATATGAATAACCACCTAAAGTTGAGCCAAACATACTAAATTGAGAAGATTGCATCAGATCGACTGTTTGAGGTTGAAAAATTTGTGAATGGTTATAGCTCCCTTGATTCATATGAGTGATTAAAAAATTTGCTAGATCAGGTACCGTACTTCTTAATGCACCGTCTCCAATCCCGTATTGATTATATAGAGGCCCTTGAATAAGTTGTGTATCTGCTTGTTCATGAGGTAAAGCATTTCTACCTATGAAATCGCTGTAATTAAATCCTGTGCTAGACATAGCCAATGGATCTAAAACATTATCTTGTAAAAAATTTACATAGGATTGATTAGTAAGTTGTTCCACTATATATGCAAGGAGAAGGTATCCTAAATTTGAATATTGCCAATCGGTTCCAGGTAAAAAATTCCTCCAACTATCTGATTTGTAGTATGGTCCCGCAGGATTTAAAGATCCATTTAAGAATTCCCCTAATGTAGGGCGTGGATCCCATGCAGTCAAATTCCAACCAATATTATTATTTGCCCAATTAATGAGATCCTCATCAAAATCCCAGAGAGGTTTATCAGGATGACTTATTCCTGAACTATGAGTTAAAAGATCACGAATAGTTATCGGAGTAATCGGATAATTGGGATTCCGAACACTAAATGGGATATAATTATTAATATCAGTATCAAGATCAAGTGTATTATTGTCATAAAGCTGCATTATAGCTGTGGCAGTGAACATTTTGGTTACAGAACCAATCATGTAAACTGTATCTAAATCAGGTTGATCACCATAACCTTTAGACCAAACTAAACTATCATTTATGATAATACCTGCTGCTAACGAAGGAATATTACCTTCACTCATTAATCCTTGAATCCTTGAATCAATTGTGTCATCTGATTTTGTAATATTTATGACAGCAACGATTCCAATACTTGTAGACGCTACAATGGCTACTAAAAATATACCAAATATAATTTTTTTGTTCTTGTTCATGATTTTTCACTTCTTAGAAATTTGTAAAAAAAATAAAAAGAAAAATTTAGAAAATTATAAACCTGTATCCCATAGCTTCGAGTGGTAATGACATCCTAACACTTCTTTTAGTTTTTTTAAACATTTTTTTTCCTCCAATTTTGTATGACATTCGATTGTTGTATTCAGATCGAACGTTCATTATAATATAAATAGATCGAATTATATTTAAATGTTTCGGTTTTCGAATGTAATTATTCGTAATTTAGAAACTAAAGATCAGCATTTATTGAGAGTATAATCTTTCTAGTCGAAGGTTCTAGTATTTATTGATCGAAAATTTAATAATATAATAATTGGTAAAATATTAATTATTTCTCTTATTCGTGATCTCTTTGTCGAACCCCAACATTTATAAGGTTGAAAATGTAATAGTATATTAAAGGAAATGAAAAATATAGTAGAAGTCGATTATTAATGACAGAATCACAAAATAATAATACAAATGGAATGTCGCTTACTAAGATAATAAGTATGAATCCAATTCGGGGACATATCATAGCATTATTAATAATGTATCAAGAATTAAGTTACACAGAACTCAGCAAGAAAATGGGAAGATCAAAATCAACAATTCATCCCCATTTAAAGAAACTTGAAGAGATTGGAGTAATCCGTGTGAGTAGAGAAGAACCCCGAGGAGGAACTCCTGCAAAATACTATGTTTACAATAGAGAATCTGGTAGAGAGACAGTAACGGGGAGAATTGATAAGTCTCACGGAATTGATAAAAAAACTGCTGAAAAATTAATAATAACAAATAAAACTAAGATGATTGAGCTTAAAGGAATTATTGAGACATATATTAAATTTTGGGAATTAATTGAAAAAAATTTAGATAAGGCGCCCAAAATTTTAGAGAAAATGCCTACAATTATGGCAGATTATGCTGATACGAGATTTTTTCTTACAAGAGAAGAATACGAACTATGGTATAAAAAATATTTTGATTTATCAGTAGAGTTTGGTGCTTTTTTAGCTGAAGAAACTGCAAAAGGTTCTTGGAAAGAGAAACCTTTTTTCTTTTTTGCGACTTTCCTTCCGTTGAAGCAGATATATGAGAAAACTAGGTTAACTTAGAAGATTAAATTAATTTAAAATGTTCAAGAATTAATTCTAAGTAAGATCTCTTAATAGAATCTTCTTTTTGAATGCCATATAAACTTAAGAAATTAAATAATAATTCTTTAGATTCATCGAGTTTTTCTTTAGAATCTGTTAAATATTCAACTTCAATGAAATATTGCTCTAAAATAGGTATGTAATCAATCAGAGCTTCAATATGGTAATTTTCAAATTTGAACTCATATAACTCTCTTTCTTTTTTTACAGTAAAGACTTCTTGGAATCCAAGTGAATCAAGCATTTTTTTCATTTTTTTTATATTTTCAATCTTTATGTCGATTTCTTCACGAGTTTTTGTAGAAGTATCCATTTTTTTTCCTTTGTAAGTAATGTAATATTCAAAATCTTGCGTTTTCCCATGACTACTTCTGTCAAATCGACAGGATTTTCTGAGTCTTAAAGCTTCATCAGTTTGTTTAAAATCTCTTAATCCTATAGGCATATTATAATAAGTATCTTCGTGTATCAAGGAAAATTTATAAATACCTTGACTTTCCTCAAATTTTTTTCTCATTTGAGCTGGATCTGATATCTTAACTTTGATTTCTACTTCAATCATGTATTAGCTCTTCTTTCTTCTGATAACAAATATAATCTATTAATTTTTATTATGTATTAAGAGTTGCTTGAAGAGTTAACTTTATGTCACAGAATGAAAATTTTATCCTAAAACTTGCTCAAGATTATGGATATCTACCGTATATGATTGAAAGGTATATTCAATTTTTGGGTGAAGATGGAACTATTGAATTGTTGATGGCAAATGAAAAACCATTAATTCCATCAATTAGAACTAACACTCTTAAAATTACACCATCTGATCTTGAAATAAGATTAAAAAAGAAGGGATTTAAGCTTGAGAAAATTGAATGGATTCCTTATGCCTTTAGAGCTATTAAAGAAACCTCTAATCTAGGTTCATCGCATGAATTTCTCCAAGGTTATTATTACCTTCAAAATATTGCTTCAATGTTACCTCCTGTAATTCTTAACCCAAAACCGGATGATGTAGTAATTGATATGTGTGCTGCACCTGGGAGTAAAGCTACACATCTAGCGCAGTTAATGACAAATGAAGGAACATTAATTCTAATTGATAGAAATAGAAATAGAATTCCTGCTTTAGAAATGAATATACGTAGAATGGGAATCATTAATTCTATTATCATTAATATGGATGCTATTTATTTATCAAAATTAAATATTAGGGCACCTAAGATTTTATTAGATGCTCCATGTACAGGAGAGGGATTGATAAGACAAGATCCTAAAAGGAAAAAAAGTCGAAAAATGAGAGATATAGAGAACATGGCATCGATACAAAAAAAATTACTTACTGCAGGATTAGATGCATTAGAATTTAATGGGGAACTGCTTTATAGTACTTGTTCTATTGCTCCTGAAGAGAATGAATTAGTAGTTCATGAAGTTCTAGAAAAGGATAATAAATTTGGGATTTCTAAAATTCCTAAGAACTTTGGTGTAAGTGGCTTAACAGAAGTGTATGGAAAATCTCTTAGAGATGATTTAAAGTACTCTCAAAGACTGTATCCACATATTCATCATACTATTGGCTTTTATTTTTGTCTACTCAAAAGAGAAAGCAATTAATTGATTTTTTTCTGATTTAAATCCCCCGATTTTTATCTATCTTGTTAGACCGTTAAATTTTAATTTAATTACCAAGTTAGCTTCTATCTTCTTTTTTCCAATTATAGGAATATTCTTCCTTATTTATAGAGTGAAATATTGTAAAAGTAAGAAGATTGACAAATGAAATGCAATATTAGATTCAATAGAGGGAATAATAATAGCATATCGCAAAAGATTGATGAAAAAAAATAGAAAAAGTCCAAATTTATTAAAATTTCATCGAAAAATTAATAAAAAACTAAGATTCTCCCTCTTAAAATATGATTTACAATTATGTTTATTAAGAAACTTGCTTTATAAAATTCTTGACAAATTCTAAAAAAAAATTTTGGGTGAAATTTATCTTGAGAAATCTATTTAAAAATAAATCAAAAATAGCACTTTTTGTTTTAACATTATTGTTGTTGAGTGGATTAGTCTTTTCAATGACTAATATATTTAAAATTCCAACGGATATCAATTCAGATACTAATATTTCAGAAGAAAAGGATGAACCTATGAATACTTTCAGTCCTTCAATTTCAGGAGGAGTGGATTTCAGTAGTGCAACAAAAACAATATTACATGGAACTCAGGATGATCCTCCTTTTGATGATAATAATATTAAATTAGATGATAGTCTGATTGATTCAACAACATTCACAGCAGGATATAAAAGTTATGATCATAGAGACGTTGCCGATTATGGAGTTGTTGGATACACGGGGGCTTTTGGGAGCACAGATGCGGGATTATGGTACTTTACAAATGCTTACAAAGATAATGATGGCAAATATCTCTATCTTGAAACTACTTGGGGTAATCAATATCCTGGAACAATTAGCATGAAATGGGGTGCATATTCAAATATTCCTAGTGGAGCTCACACCTATGTTAGGAGAATAAGGGTTTTTTATGAGGTTTGGGCAGATTCTTTTGTTGGAATCCTCGACCACTCAACGAATTTGCGACTGGTAGTTCATGACGATATAGGTAATACATTAACACATACAATAGCAACTAATCCTATAGATGATCACCATTATGAGAGCTACACATTTATAACATCAGGAGCAGTTTTTAACAGAGTTAAAGCAGGGGGATATATTAAATATTTGGAAGTTAAAATGTACGCGAATGAAGAACTATGGACATATACATGGATAAATGTTGATTATGTTGATATTTATTACGATTATGATATGCCTGATGTTGATTTCTATTATGAATTGGATTATGGAGCGCTTGGTCTTACAACGGTCTCTGAATTTAGAATCTGGTTTGATGTTACTGAATATATAACCGGAACAAATGTATGGTTATACGATTATGATACACCACAGTGGGTTCAGGTTGGTTCTATAACTAATACGGGATGGAATAATATATTGATAACGTCAAATGCAGAAAAATATTTCAGTCAGTCCGATAAATTAGCAGTTAGGTTTAGTAAATATGATTACTGGAATGGGAATCCGTATACATCATATCGTATTAAAATTGATCAAATTGAGATTGCTATCCCTGAACCTGAAAAACCTTCTAATGTACAAGTTGAGCAGGGAATTTTGCATATATTCTTATCTTGGGATCCCTCTACAGTATACGGAGCTCCAGTCACACATTATAATATATATCGTGGAACGGTAATGGGAGGTGCTAAAACTCTTCATGCCACTTCACCTACAAATGAATACAACGATACTTCTGTTGTTGTAGGAACCAAATATTATTATACAATTAGTGCATCAAGTGTTGCAGGAGAAAGTGATAATTCTACTGAAGTCTCAGGTCAAGCTTGGGATCAGCCTTTTGTCTCATGGACATCGCCTGAAGAGAATGCAACAATTATTTTTCCGAAAGGAGAGCCAGTCACTTTTCATTTTGATTATGATTGGGGTGAAATTGATGACGTAGAACTTGTTATTGAGAAGGGTATGTTTAGTGTGAATCATAGTAGTGTTTGGAATGAAACCTCAATTGATATATATGAGGGGAGTTATCTTGATGGCTATGTAACAGCCACTTTATATGGGTATAATAATAGTGTTTTAATGGCTACAGATACACGTCACTTTACATTTGTAAAAATCATTTTAGAGGTAGGTAGTACAATCAATTCTAGTACAGAAATTCTAGGAAAACAACTTTATCTAATTTTGCATGATCCTCACGGAGATAACAGCTTTTCCTACTTTTCTGAATCAACAACCTTATCATTTGGGGTAGGTTGTGAAATTAAGACAGCAATGGGAATGAGCGTAGAGATAGGTGATAGTTTTGAGCTTTTTGGGGTAGAATCTGGTGCTTCAGTATTATTAAGTTTTAAAACTACCATGGAAGCAGGTTTCGATTTCAGATATGAAATGACAGATTCATCAACTGTATCATCAAGTCGAGTTACCGATGATGCTGATTATATCGGTCCGGGATATGGAGATAGATATTGGGGTGAAGCTTGGATTTATAAATGGGTGCTTAATGCAACATATAGAGTATATTCAAATGGTACGGATCGTTGGGAAGATCCACAATTATTTTATGGAATTATCAGAGATGTTGAAACTTATTGTAGTGATGAGCACGCACCGCAAAACTGGCGAGATCAAAATGCTGTTTATAATCATAGTATGCCAATTCAATGGATGGCTCCTGTACAACATAGTGGGGGTGCTCCTTGGCAATATGAGTTTGAAGTTACATCAACAGAGACAAGGAAAACATCTATAGAAATTGAGTTAGGGTCAGATTTTGCTTTAATATTCCCAGGCGTTGAAACTCATATAGAGATCGAGATGAGCATGAAAAATTATGCAGAAATGGGACAATCAACGACCCATAAAGTTGGTTACGAACTTTACGATGATGATCCGACGGATTTTATTGTTCAAGGGGTTGGGATAGATAAGACTTTTGGTACATATATATTTAATACAACATCATTTTTCTGTGAAACATCTTTACCATACGAACATGGAACCTATGATTATCTTCCTCCAGCAATCGATTTTCCTGAAATTGATTTAGATGTCAATGAAGACGGTTTTGCGCCAACACCAGATGAATCTCCAGAAGTCACAGTAGATATATTTGAAGAGGGAGGTATTCAAGAAGCAATTATTTGGTATTCTACTGATAATGGATCACTTTGGCAGATCTCATACCTTACTGAACAACCTTTAAATCCAGGAACATGGCAAGGAACTATCCCTGAACAACCATTTAATACGACGGTGTTGTGGTATATTCAAGCATGGGATAACCAAGGAAATAATGCAACTCGAAAAGATAATTTCGGAAATCCTTTTGAATATACAGTTGTGGAAAAACCTAAAGAATCAGAAGCCACTGGAATTCCTGGATATTCATTTGTTACCATGATACCTATCACCATTGTTGCTGTTGCTTCTGTTGGAATAATTATCTATCAGAAAAATCGCAAGAAATGAAAAAATAATAATTATTCAATTTTTTTTTTATTGGCTTATTCTTAAGTAATATCCTTTATCATTTAAATTGAAAGCAACAAGCTCAGAAGGTTTAAGATTCTGAAAACTGTCCTTATCTATATATGAACGTCCTATAGCTATTAACTCATTTATATTATTGAAGATTAATAAAAAATCATTATTCTTTAAATTAGGGGGAAGTTCCGTAATCATATTTTTTAAAATATTTTTACCATATAGAATTGATTTTTCTGCTGCATCACTTACCTGTAATCTCTTAATAGTAGAAACTCTATTATTTTTATATAAAAATTCTGCACCTTCTAAGCTTAAATAGAATTTTCCTTTCTTAATAAAGCCAAAATATAAACCGGTAGAAAAAATATTATCGGGATATAAGGATTGCAGTATTTTATCTTGTTCTTTTGAAATAAAAAAAATCTTTGGGCTTTTAATCCTAGTAATTGATTTCTCCAAAGAAACATAAAAAAATTTTTTAAGATTTTCTATTATTCGTGGTAACTCGGTAGAGATATTAGAAATTGAAGTAAGTATTATTTGTTTTTCAATTTCATTGATCTTTCTGAATCTTATCGTATCGCTCATAATTAATTAAAAAGAAAAGAAATAAGAAGTTTTATTATTATTAATCAATATAGATATTAAAAAATATTGTCCTCAAAAAATGGGTATTCGAAAGATAGAAGATGAGATTGACTTAAAGGAAGCGATGAAAAAAAAAGCCGCTGAATTGAAAATTAAAGATATGGAAGCGAAAGCATCAATTGAAAAGTTTACTAAAGATAGGCTTAGAGAATTAGCTAAACAACATGGAGTTTTGCTGGCTCTAACACCAGAATTAAGGGAAGAAGTAAAAGAATTACAGAAAAAGTATAATATCCCATCTTCAAAAATAATTACGGAACAAATCAAAGAACATGATGTACTGAGAAAATTCTCAAAAATTGATTATCAAAAATTAGGAATGTTAGCATACCAAAGAGTATTAATGAGTAAAGAAGAAACAGGCGGTATAATCCCACTATTAGAAGTATTCGAGTTAGTGAATACTGGAATTTTGAAAGGAAATATTGAAATTAAGGATGTCGAGAAAGCTTTAAAACTACTTAAAAAGACAAAAGTTATTGAGGATATTTCAGAACTAGATTCTGGAGTTATCATTGTTCGTTTCTTTCCAATTCAATATACAGGAGATGAGTCTAAGGTTGTTGAATTGGCTAAAGAAAGAGGTATACTTACTTTAGAAGATATTTGTATTAAATTGGATTGGTCTCAAGATCGTGCTCTTTATGCATTAGAATCACTTGAAAAGAGTGGAGTTGCAAAATTTAGGGAAAACATCTTGACAGGGAAACAATGGTTTTTCCCATCAATATAAATGAATAAAATTTTATTCCAATCTAATTTTGAAAGCTAATTGTCCATTTTCTAATTTGAAGACTTTAGCTCTACGATTTTTTGCAAGGATTTTGAAAATTTCTTCAAGATCTTCAATAGGTAAATTGCTAAAATCTTCCTGTTTTGCCTCTCTGAGTTCATATACCATAATGGGTTCAATTTTTCCATTATTATATGCCCATTGATATATTTCATCAGACCACACTTCAAGTGTTTTCCAATATACTCGTAATTTATCTTTCTTTTTAGAAAGCCATATTGCTTGGTTTTGAGAAATTAATTGTTCAGCAATTTCTAAGATATATTTCTCTCGTTTAGTAAATTGTGAAAATGGTTTTTGAGAATTTAATTCTCTTATATAAATAATATGGAGGACCGCAAATCGTGCATAATCAAAAAGAACTTTTGCCCATTCTGTTTTCCAAGAGACATAATCATTTTTCTGCTTATTTTTATCTGGCATTGTAAACATGAACCTTTTGCGTTCTTCTTCTAACCACGGATAAGATTCTAACAATTTCTCGTAAACGGTTAATTTCTTTTGTATTATTCCCTTTTCTCCGATTATTTCTTCCTCAAGTTCTGCAAGTTCTGCTTCTATTTGATCAGCATGTTGTTTGTAAATCTTATTATCAAGTTCTCCAGCTTGGGAACTTAAGATA
>JAHQWY010000118.1 GCA_029856445.1 Promethearchaeia archaeon | reverse complement strand
TAACATATCCTTGTCTTAGAAGAAAACTTTTTGGTACTAAAAAGCCAATGATATTGTTAGCCCAATCTAGAGCTTTTAGCAAAAAAGTACAATAAATATCATTATAAAAGATGTTTTCTCCTTTTAATATTCCCTTTTCATAGTTATTTAATATATTTCCATAAGGTGGATTTCCAACTATTATATCATATTTGTTCAAACTTGATTTTATAAGGCTGTTTTCTGATTTTATATTTTTTTCTAAGTGAGAAAACACATCTTTAACATCTATAATCCCCTCTTCACAGTACCATTGAATTAATTTTACGATCGACAAATCAACAGCATATTCATTAATATCATAACCATATAGATTCTTTAACAAAATTTTCTTGATTTCAATATTATTGGCATTTGAGTTTAATTTTTTAACAATGTTAAAGACTATATTGGCTGAACTTAATAAAAATGCTCCAGATCCACATGCTGGATCACAAAATGTAGTATTTAATAAAGTTTCAGTAATTTTTTGTTGAAGATATGAATTGAAATTAAAAATTTCCTCAATATTTTGAATTTTAATAAAATCTATATTTTCATTTTCAAAATTTCTGTTGAGACAAAGAAGCAATGCTTCAATGACTATAAAATCTGAAATTTTCTTTTCAGTATAATAAACTCCTTCTTTCTTGCGTCTATAATAATTATTTAAAAAAATTTCTTCATATTTTTCAATTGAAGAACTGAGATTGGATATTAGTTGGGAATCATTTGATTTTATAGCTTCATTAAATAATTCTATGAAATATTTATGATTTATTTTTTGTTCCATTATATAACTTAAACATTGAAAGATTTAATTTTTAAAAGTGTTTGATTGGATGAATTTAAAATATTTGTTCATTCAATAATTTTAAAATCCTATTATATAACTCCTTTATTTTTCAGTTTAAAATATTTTATTGTTGAGTTAGTTTTATCTTTAGATTTTTATAGTTAATATTACTTTATATTATAGAGAGTATGACTGATAACGAAGAAGAACAGGATTATCACGGAGTTGCCCCAATTAGGTCCGTTGTAAAAAAGATGAAAAAAGAGTATGATAGAGATCCAAAGGATTGGAGAGTTTTAGGCTCAAAAGATAAAGATGGCAACTTAGACACGATAATTTCAAAGAAACCTAATTATTTTTGGTTAAAGTCAAAACAATTAAGTCCTTTTTCCGCATTGTCAATGGGCACGATTGTAAGAAATCTTGACAAAGATATTGATGAGAAGATAGGAAAAAAGATGTCCCCAAATGATATGCTTAGATTCTTTGGGATGGTTGTTCCAATAAAAGAAAATAAAAGTGTTATCGCATCTGGAATAGAAAAATATTCACAAGAAAAAGGAGACTACATAAAGAAAATAATTAATGAGAGGGATGCAAATTTGGGTTATCAGCTTCGTCGTAGGGTTGATGAAGCTTTTACTAAAAAGCACCCTCAAAGAAGGAATTTATATATTTAGTTTATTATATCTCTCAAACTGACTAAAACAAAAGAATAAGTGTTCCAATTAATAACTAAACTTTTTCGTTTAAGATATTGAGTTGATCTTTACTCTTAATAATAGGTAGATTCGCTGAATATTTATCTGAATTATTAATTAATTCTGTGATAATTCCCTGCATTTTTTCAGGTCCATCTTTTCCATCAAGAGTAGTTGCGAATTCTTTCAGTAATGGAATTTTTAAATCTTCTACATAGAAAGATACTCCCTTTTCAACCTCTTCAAGAAGAAATTGAAATGAGAGGTCTGCATTTCTTTCAGTTTTGAAAAGAGGCTCATCAGGATCCTCAAAAGTATAGGAAACCTCAATCCAACGATCATTATCAGTAGGAATCATCCCAAAAATGTAATCACTTGTATAAAGCCAAAATGGAGTTCCTTTATCATAAGATGAATCTACAATTGCTTTAAATTCTTCACTCATACCACATCATTCCTCTATGATTATATTAAACTTTGATTGATTAAGAAGATTTTTCTATTTTTATAATTTTAAAATTTGTATTTTAATCTTAGCTTTTAGAATAATTATATTAAAAGAATTTTAAATAAAAGAATAATTGAAAAATAATATGCGGGAATTAGATTATGAAAGGACAATTTCAGAAATTCAAGAATGGATACGTGTTTATTGTAAGTCTGCTAATGCTAATGGTATAGTTGTTGGGATAAGTGGAGGAATTGATAGCGCTGTAACTTCAACTTTGTGTGCTAATGCGCTAGGAAAAGATTTCGTAACAGGTTTGAGTTTACCTTGTTTATCAAATCCTCAAGATTTGAGTGACGCTAAATTATTAGCAACTCAGCTAGGGATAGAATTTATAATCTTGGATTTGTCATCAGTTTATGAAGAATTTATGAAAATAACTTCAAATACTATTGAAACAAATAAAATTGCATCAGCAAATTTAAAAGCTCGATTAAGGATGGCGACATGCTATTTCACAGCACAATCCAAAGGAATTTATTTGATTGGAGGTACAGGAAATAGAACCGAATTAGCTATCGGATATTTTACAAAATATGGAGATGGAGGGGTTGATATCGAACCATTGGGAGGTCTTTATAAATGCGAAGTAAGAGAAATCGCAAAGAAATTGAATATCCCAGAAAATATTATCATTAAACCACCTTCAGCAGGATTGTGGGAGGGTCAGACAGATGAGGGCGAAATTGGCATGAAATACGATTTATTAGATGAGATAATATATAGGATTGATTACAATCTCGATTTAAATGATCTCAATAAAAACGATGTAGAAAGAGTTAAAGACATGATGAGAGCATCAGAGCATAAATTAAAAATGCCACCAAGCTATAAACTCAGATAATAATAAGATATTTAGATAAATTCTATATACTTGCTATTACTCTTCTTATCCTGTTAATTCGAGAAGTAATATCTTCGAGTTTTTTCTTTAAATCCTCCCCTTGAGTTTTATAGTCAAAATCATCCATAGTACCCATATTGTAGCTCTTTTCTATCTCCTTAAAGGTCTTTTCCAAGGAGTATCTCCTCCCTTCAAGAGCTATTAATTCTTGATACAAGGTATCCTTATCTCTAGGTAATTCTTCTGAACTAATTGAATTAGATTTTTCTTGGATCCCTATTTCTGGTTCATCAGAACCGAAATCAACGAATGACATAGCATCATTATTTTTCTTTTTCTTTTTAATATCTTTTTTCTTTTTTTCTGTTGCTTGTTCTAAACTATGTAATTCTACAGATGTTGAGGTTTTCTCAATTTGTTTACTTCCAACTGAAGAAAAAACGTTAAATAATTCTTTTCCACTAGACTTAATTTCTTCATTTTCAATTTCTTCTATAGTTAACGCGCCAACTTTTGGTTTTTTAGGAATAAATGGTGTTGATGCTTGTTGTTCTTTGGTTTCTTCTTCAACAAGAGAAACTTTAGTAATAATAGGAGGTTTTTTTGATCTTCCAGTAACATCTTTAACGGTACTTGGGGCAGTTTCTTGTTCATCAAGTATATCTAATATTGACGTAGATTCTTTTTGAAAACCAAAGGTGTTTTCAATTGGAGTATAACTTGGAGAAGGATCTAATTCTTCAAGAAAACTTAAAACTGATTTTGCTTCATCTTGCATTTCTTCATATATTTTTGGTTTTTTCTCAATAGGAGGAGGAGGGCTTAATTTTTCTATTTCTTTCTCTAATTTTGCCTGAACTTCTTCCATTGATTTTACTCCTATTTTTTCTTTAGGTTTTTCAGCCTCTACTTTGTTTGGTACCTTAATTTGAGGTATCACATTAGGTTTTTTAATGACAGGTATTTTTATTTTCGGTGGAGGTAATTTTACATCTTTTTTTGGTGTGATTTTCCTTACTACTCGTTGTGGTGCTGCTTGTTTCAGAGTTTCATCCTTAACATCTAATTCATGCTTTAAATATTCTATTTTTTGTTTAAGGTCTTCTATTTCACCTTTAAACTTATCAGAGACTTGGTCAACTATCTCGTTTATATCAATATTTACTGATTCTAAATCAGTTTGTGCTTGTTTCCTGAAAACCTCTTTTATCTCCTCTTTTTCTTCAACTTCCGGCAATTTTTCTGTGATATTTATAATTTTTTTAATTTCACCAGGCAATTCGGATTCTGTAAACCATAATTCAAGTGTATCCCAATTTTCCAATTTTTTAAGAGTATCTTCAAATAAGGGCATTTTTGCTTCGAATGGAAATGCATCAATTTCCTTTAAATTTTGAATTTTTTCAATTAACTCTGTTCGGGCTTCAATTTCATCATCTGGAGATGGCTCACCTTGGGTTAAAGACAAATAAATCTCTTTAATTTCTTGAATAATTATGCTAAACTTTTCTTCTTCGCTCATAAAAGACTACTTGATTTATTTATTTTAATTTTCAGCTAAATATTTCTCTTTAAATATTTAAAAACTTTTCGCAAATATATTTTTTTGCGATAATCAAATAATATCATTCATTACAATTATTCTAAATATTTCTTTAAAATATTCTATAATCCCAAAAATGTCATCAAATTAAAATATTAATTTGATTTTTTAAAATAATAACTCTTTTTTTCAATATTGAATTAAAGCAAATAAGCTATGATCGTAAAACAAAAATTTGGTAATACAGGGCACTTGAGTACACGTGTTATTTTTGGAGGTGCAGCATTGGGTAATGTAACTCAAGCTGAAGCAGATCAGACTCTTGATGTACTTCTGAAATATGGAATCAACCATATTGACACAGCTGCAGGTTATGGAGAATCAGAATTACGAATCGGCCCTTGGATGGAAAAACATCGCGATAAATTCTTTCTTGCCACAAAAGTATTTAGACGTCGCTACAAGGATGCGGTTGAACAGATAGAACAATCACTTGAACGTCTGGGAGTTTCTACAATAGATTTAATACAAATACATAATTTAACAGATCCAAAAAGTTGGGAAAGAGTAATGGGGGAAAATGGTGCTTTAAAGGCTCTCGTTGAAGCACGTGAACAAGGAATGGTAAAGTATATAGGAGTGACAGGTCATGGCTATGGTGTTGCTGAAATGCATTTACGTAGCCTTCATCGTTTTGAATTTGATTCAGTTTTATTACCATATAACTATATAATGATGCAAAATCCTGACTATGCTACGGATTTTGAAAATCTTTATACAATTTGCATGGATAAGAATATAGCTTTCCAAACGATAAAATCCCTAGCACGACGTCCTTGGGGTAAAAAAGAAAGAAAATGGAATACGTGGTATGAACCATTTGAGGAACAATCCGATATTGACCGTGCAGTTCATTGGGTTTTAAAAAGAGAAGCGATTTTTCTTAATTCAAGCTCTGATATTCATCTTTTACCTAAAATACTTGATGCTGCTAGCCGTTTCGAAATCAAACCTACTGATGAAGAAATGCCGGAAAAAGCAAACCAATTAGGGATGAAACCTATATTTGATGGAAGATCCCTTCTGCTCGAATAAAAAAATCTTAAATCTTTAATTAAAATTGTTTAATGAGTTTTAAAGAGAAAATTTATTACGTTTCTTTATCTTTTAATTCTAAAACTGGCATATAATTAAATAGTCTTCATAATTGTAAAAAAGTCTTAATGATTTAGATGAGTAGAGATCTCAAAATTCTAAGACAAGACGTAGAAAGATTAATTAATATCTACGAATTAGAGGAAATGCAAAAAAACTTAATTATTCAAGAATTCAATAAATTTCAACCCCAAACATCCATTAGAAGATTCATCAAAGAAGCTTCTAAAAAAACTGAGCTTCCTGAAGAAACACTTCAAGATTTTTTTTGGTTCTCTTATGATTCTTATGTTGGTTTCCAAGAAAGCGATGAACCCTTTAATGAATGTTTTAATAATAACATTAAATCTCCAATTGAAAAAGATTTTCCAGACTTAGCAAAAAAAATTATTGATTTTGAAGATTTAAGAAATTTTTTCTCAAGACTGCTTAAATTAATAGATTTCGAATATTATAAAATTTTTTCCTTAGAGGGTATTAATCAGATTAAGATTGGTTTCTCAAATATTGTTAGCTTATATCTTTTTACAGTAAACGATAAAATTGTACTAATTGACGCGGGGTATTCGTTGAAATATTGGCAAAATGCATTTCATAAAGCTCTAAAAGAATTACAGATAAATCTTGAAGATATTGATTACTGTATTATCACCCATGAACATCCTGATCATACAGGTCTTGTACCTGAATTAAAAAGAGCAAATCCAGATGTAAAAATATGTATACACAGAATAGCTCATGAATTAGCTAAATTACGCAAAAATTTGAGTAAAAATGCTAATTTGGAAGAAATAGTAAAGGAAAGAAAACAATTGTTTTTCAGTTATGGGCTTAAAAAGAAAGATGTTGATTTAATGATGCAGAGGTTTGGTAGTGGAGGGATGGAATTTGAATATATTGAACCAAATATATTACTTAATAATGATGATAGAATTGTAGATGGTGAATTACAGATAATACATTCACCAGGGCATTCAGTTGGGCATATATGCATATATTATCCTAAAAAAGGGATTCTATTCTCTGGAGATCACATATTAAGTAATATTACTCCACACTTGGGAACTCTGGCGATTCCTGGTGCTGAAGAATTTAATAAAAAGAACAATTATGAAAATATCTTAGAACATTATCTTAGATCATTGGATCGAATTGATGAGCTAAATTCAATGATAATTTTACCCGGACATGAACAAATTATCTATGATCCTCATGAACGAATAATAGCAATTAAAAATCATCATCAGAATCGTCTTTTTGAGATATCTAAAATCATACAAAATAATCCAAAACCCCCCCTTCAGATAGCCCTTGAACATTGGGGGGATGATTTAGACCAAATGAATCAAATTCTTGCAATCAGTGAAACGTTAGTTCATTTGGATTATCTAGAATTCCAGAATAAAGTATATAAAACAAAGAAAAATGGACTTCTACTTTATTGGACTGAGGAACAATGGGAGAAAATACAGTATTAATTTTGGTAATTGAAGAAAATCTCCATAATCAGAAATTTAAAAAGTTAATAACATTTAGTTATTCTAAAGAATAACAAGCTCTTTAAAAGATATTTTGTTTAAAATATAAAGCAACTAAAAATCATGTCAGCAACAGCAAATTTTATGGATGTAAACGATCCAGGTATGGCAGTAATCACTGGTGCGAGTTCAGGAATTGGGGAATCATTCGCACGAATTTTAAGTTCTCAAGGTTTTGATTTAGTTATTACTGCTCGAAGAGAAAATAGGTTAGAGTCTCTTGCTTCAGAATTAGAAGAAAAATATAGTATCAATGTAAAAATAGTTCCAGGAGATCTTTCCCAAACTGAATTCATGGAAGAGTTTGCTTCCTCTATTGAACCAATCGAAAATTTAGATGTACTAGTTAATAACGCTGGATTTGGCACTCTGGAAAATTTTATTGGTAAAAATTCTAAAGCTAGTGCTTTTATGAAAATGATAAATCTTCATTGTGGGGCAACAGCGCGTTTAATGCATGCAGCGCTAAAACCAATGCAAAAAAATGACAGGGGAGTAATTTTCAATATTTCCTCAATCGCTTCACTTTTATTGCATGGGTCAAGAGAACCAATGTATCATTCAACAAAAGCATTTATTTCAGCGTTCACAGAAATGGTACAACTAAAATTAAACTTTATTAAATCGAAGGTCAAACTTAAAGCTATTTGTCCAGGTAATACACACACGGAAATCTTTGGTCCTACAAAAATTGCTACTCCCGGAAAGTTTGGTGGTCCTATGACTCCTGAAGAAGTTGTACATATTTCTTTAGATTCATATAAAAACAATGATATCATAGTAATCACAGGAGATCATAATATTGAAGAAGTTGTGGAGTGGAAGGAGATAAATTATAAAAAACATGGCAGATATTTTTCTAAAAACTTCACAAAATCAGGTTTATATAAAAAACTATAATTTTATTATTCCAGTTTAAAAGCAGAAAAGAACTCCAGAATGATTAGTTATGCCTGTTGAGCCAAAAATAGCAGCGACTGTTGTTTTATTACGAGAAAAAATAGTTGAAGGTGATGATGATTGCGAATTTGAGGTTCTTATGGCTAAAAGGCATAAGGACTTAAAATTTATGGCTGAGCATCACGTGTTTCCTGGAGGAGCTATTGATAAACAAGACCTAACTCACGAATCAAGAGCAAGGTTAGTTGGAATAGATGAAGATGCCATTAAAAATTTAATTGAAATATGTGATGATCCCGCAAATCTTTGGATAATTGCAATCCGTGAATTATTTGAAGAAACCGGAATCTTAATTGCTACTACAAGCACCGATGACTTTGGTGAACTAATTGAAAAAAAACCCAAGAAGTCTAAAAAATATCAGAAGAGTCTTCAGAAAAAGCGGAAAACCATGACAGATGTTTTGACTAAAGAAAATCTTTATTACGCTGCAGACAATTTAAAATATTTCGGGAGATTGATAACTCCTAAATTATCTCCCATTAGGTTTGATACTCAATTCTTTATATGCGAGTTTCCTCGAAATCAGGATATTAATTTATTTACTGATGAATTAACTGAGTATTTATGGGGGACTCCAAAACAAATATTAGAAGAATTTAAAAATAAGCAAATCAAATTAATATTTCCACAATATTCTACGCTTCAAAGGCTTAGTAAGTTTAAAACTATCCAAGAAGTATTTGAGAATTCGAAAAATGTATCAAGTCGGAATCGATTGAATGATTTCTAGTAAATATTTCATTATTAAATATTTCATTATTCAATCACAATAGTTAAAGGATAGTTTTTATTTAGTTTGCGATTAAAATATTATTAAGGTGATTAATTTTGACATTAAAAACAAATATAACCGAAATGTTTGGGATAAAATATCCAATTGCAAGCGCTGCAATGGGTCCTTTTAGAACAACCGAATTAGCTGTAGCGGTTGCAGATGCAGGTGGACTTGGCATGATTTCTCATACAAACGTATCTATGGATGGATATGAAAAAAATTATATTGAAGCAATGAAGAAAAATCTTGATTATGTAGTTGAACATACTAACGGGATTTTTGGTTTCAACGTAAGGACATCCAGACTTGAAATGGTTGATGATTTGATTTCAGTAATTTCAAAGCATATTATGGCAAATCCTAAGTTAAGAGAACAATGCCTATACGCACTCACCAGTGCAGGTTCAGCAAGAAGAATGCCTCAGAATAAGGATTTTCAAAAATTAAGAGAAAGTACAGAGATTAAACATTTCCATGTTGCTCCTGCGCTCTGGTTGGCAGATAAATGTGTCACAGCAGGATGTGACGGTTTAGTTGTAACAGGATTCGAAGGTGGAGGTCATCAATCATATGAAAAAGTTGGTGGTTTGGTTTTATTACAGCAAGTACAACAAAAACATCCTGATATCCCAAAAATTGCATGTGGTGGTTTTGCTACTGGAGAAGGATTAGCTGCAGCATTAGCCCTAGGAGCGGGAGGAATTGCGATGGGATCGAGATTTATTGCGTCAAAGGATAGCGAATTTCATGAAAATTATAAGAACGTTGTACCCCCAGCAAAAGCTTCAGATACAATAATCCGAACAGGAAGTCTAGGAACCATAAGGTATTGGAAGAATAAATATGCCCTATCAAAAGGTTTAGTA
>JAHQWY010000117.1 GCA_029856445.1 Promethearchaeia archaeon | reverse complement strand
TCTAAAAAACCAATATTTAGACAAAGCCTTTGATCCTATGGTTTGGGCTCTTGAACATGAGCAATCATTAAGATGTTTGATTTCAATCATTTTGACATTAAGTGAGATTAATACTAACAAAGCTAAATCGTATTTAATCAAAAAATTAAAAAAATTTTATAAAAAAGACTCTAATTCTATTTTATCACATCTATTTGAAAAGGATACTTTAGAAAATATTTCAAATAAGGAACTTGGAGATTCTATGATTAATTTCTATATTCTCTCATTTTTAAAAAAAACATTTGGGTATTTTAAATTTAAAAATAACGAATTCGGTCATATCACTGAATTAGATCTATCCAATGTTGAAAGATATAGCTCTGGTTTAAATAAATTAGAAAATTTTCTTGAACCAATTTTATCTCTTAAAGATCTTAAAAAATGTGATTTAAGATTTAATCACCTAACAAAAATGCCCGAGATTTTAAATGGATCAATTGAATTTTTAGATTTAAGTTATAATAGATTAGCATATCTACCTAATCTTTACAATTTCAAAACACTAAAAAGTCTGAATTTAAAATCAAATAGACTGAGAAATCTTCCAGAATCTATAGGCTCACTTATTTCTCTCAAATATTTAAATATAAGAAATAATATGATATCATTTCTTCCTAAATCAATAAATTTCCTTTCTTCACTGCAAGTATTAGATTTACATGGAAATAAATTAAATTCTATTTCAATCAATCTAAGTAACTCAATAAAAGAATTGGAAATAGGTTGGAATAATTTTGATACAATTCCAATTGGATTAAAACATCTGGCTTCTCTGGAAAAGTTAGGGTTTGGTGGCAACAAATTAACTAATTTGCCAGATTGGATTGGAAGGTATGATTCACTTAGGCAATTAGATCTATATGATAATAAGCTAATGAAAATTCCAGAATCGATGGGATCACTTAAATCCTTAGAAAAGCTTAACTTAAGAAATAATAAGTTAAGTAATCTCCCCTCTTCGCTTTCGAATTTGAAATCGTTGAAGATCTTGAACCTTAGTTGGAATAATTTTACAATTCTTCCTAAATGGATTGGTGCTTTATCTTCATTAGAAGAACTAAATTTATGGGGCAATTTACTCGAGATTATTCCTGAATCAATTGCTTCATTATCATCATTAAAAATTCTAGATTTGAATTTCAATAAAATTAGGGAATTGCCCCCATATTTAAAGGAATTAGAACAGGAAAAAGGACTTATAATAAAAATATAATCAAAGAAGTTCGGAATTGAAATATTATGACCAGAAAGAGTCACATAAAAATAGAAGTAAATGAACAAAATTGCACTGGTTGTATCATTTGCAAATTGTGGTGCTCTTATACCAATTACTTGATGATTATTACGAAGAGCGTGGGTGGAATAGAGTTGATGGAAATCCAACTGAAGAAAAGATAAAAGAGCTGGATTTAGAAGCTTATATAAATAATTGAAACATTAACAAAATAAAACCAGTAATTTAAAAAGTTAAAATCTATTTTTTAAACTAATGGAATTAACACCTGATAAAATCTATAAAGACTTTTTAGAAAACAACTTAGATAAGCCCTCTGCTACTAAATTATTAATTTCATTAATTGAAAATAGTGAAAATGAAAGAGTTAGGGCTGATTGTATTAAAGAAATGGAACGTATAGGAGCCAAAGACAGTCAAACTTTTAAATTTTTAGAAAATTTACTTATTTCTGATTCCAATGAAATAATTAGAAATTCTGCTGCAGTTTGTTTAAGAAATAACTTTTTAGATAAAATATTCCAACCAATGAAATGGGCTCTTATGCATGAGGAATCTCTTTCTTGTTTAAACACAATCTATTTAACTTTAATTAAGATTTTACATAATTTTGTTATAAATGCAGATCCTTTAGCAAAATCGATATTGTTAACAGAAGTTAAGAGGATTAGAAGAAAAGAATTTAAATTGGGATTTGAAATTCTATGTGAATCTAAAGATATAAATGCGTTTACAAAAAAGGAACTAAGTGATATTCTTATCAATTATTTTACAATGATCTTTTTGGAAAAATCTTACTGGAGATTAAAATTGAGGGTAGAAAATTGCGCAATTGTAGAATTAGATTTCATTTTTAAAGGGATAACAAAGCTACCTGAAGCGATTAAATTCTTAACCCAATTAAGAAAATTAATACTTAGATATAATCAATTAACTCAACTTCCTGATTGGTTAGGTTCTTTATCTTCTCTGGAAGAATTAAATATCAACGTAAATAATTTGAATAGACTACCTATGACAATTGGGATGCTGACTTCTCTTAAGGAATTATCATTATGGAAAAACGAACTCAATTATTTACCAAATACAATAGGGAAATTATCATCTTTAGAAAGTTTAAATTTAAGACTAAATCAGCTCAAAGTGTTACCAGAAAAAATAGAAAACTTAACCTCCTTAATAGAATTAAATCTCCATGATAATCAATTAACACGCCTTCCAGAATCATTGAGTGGATTTATTTCACTAGAAAAGCTTAATTTAAGCTGGAATAATATTGAATTATTACCAGATTCTATAGGGTTTCTCCCATCACTTAAAATTTTAGATTTAGAACGAAATGAATTAGAATCTCTTCCAGACAGCATTGGTAACCTATCATCTTTAGAATTTTTGAATTTAAGTGATAATAAGTTAAAAAAAATCCCAGAGAGTATTATTAATCTTAATTCCCTTCAATATTTGAACTTATCAAGAAACCAGTTAGATTCCATTCCAGAATCACTAATATCACTAAAATCATTAAAAGAATTATATTTAGGAGAAAATAACATAAGTGTGAAAGATAAAAGTTTTAAGAGTTTGGAAAACAGTAATTTAAAAATCTATTTTTAAAAAATGATTACATTAATCATTGAATATTATATAAATCTCTTATTTCTTGTACCGTTGTAATATCTTTTGGACCCTTTTCAGGTCGTAATCGTTGATAAACCGGAAATCTCATTGAATACCCTAAAGTGACAAATTTTTCACTTAAAGTAATCTCATCACCAGTTATCTCCATAACTACTTCTGGTTGAAGCCATATATCAGGCTTATCTTCACATATAACATTATCAGGTTTTTTTTCGACAATATATTTTTCCATCTCATTAGTTAGAGATACGGACAATTCGTCAGTTAAACCTGAAAAAAAACGAGTAAAAGCAACAAAATTGTTTGTATCAGGATCATACACTGCCCCTATATATGTCCCCAATACTCCCGTTCTTCTGCCTTTTCCATAAAAGGCTCCTATCAAAACGACATCTATAGTATCTTTTAATTTCCCTCCTTCTAAACTTTTCAATTTAAGCCATTTATAACCACGATTTCCTGCTTGATAAATTGAATCATCTTTAATTGATTTAGCCATTATTCCTTCGTTTCCTTCTTCTCCAGCTTTATTAAAGAATTCAAGTAATTCCTCCGTAGAATTTATCAAAACTGAATTAACTAATCTTAATTCATCTCTCTCTTCAACAATTTCTTCAAGTTTTTTCCTACGTTCTGGAAATGGTTTGTCTACATATGACTCATCCCCAAATTTTAAAAGATCAAATACAAATAAACATACTGGAACTTCTTTTAAAATCTCTTCAACATCATATTTCCTTCTTCTCTGACTTAATACTTGGAATGGAAGCATTTTTTCATAAACAGGATCCATCGCAACTACTTCTCCTTCAAAAATAACCTTTTCTGTCTTGATACTTTCTCTAACTCTCTGACAGACATCTGGATATTGATCAGAAACATCAAGTAAACGTCGAGAAAATAAAATAACCTTATCCCCAATTTTATGTATTTGAAGCCTTTCTCCATCTAATTTATATTCTGCTATAAAAGGAATCCCCAATCGATTAATGAACTCCGTATAAATTTCTCGAGAAGCAAGCATACTTAGGATAGGTGTACCATATTCAATATCTATCTTTTTTACTTCTTCTAAACCACCTTCTACTAATATTTTAGAAATTTTTCCCAAGTCAGGGTACAAGCTATAAGCTTTTTCAATAAATTCTTTAGTATCTCTCATGCCAGTGAATGCAAGAGCTAAACCTTCTATTATTGTTGGTGACTGAACACCAACCCTTAATATAGAAGTTATGATCCTTAAGAGATATTTTGTTTCCAAGGGTGTACTTCTTCCCATCAAACCCCTCAGGATTCCTAATTTTATATCCTGTGAGCCAGTACCTTCAGTTAAAGCAATTTTTCTTAATTCAGAATATAATTCAGAAATCTCTAGAGATTGTGCTACCTCCTTACTTTGATTATAATCAAATAAAGATTTTTGTTTCTTTTTTTTTGAAAGAATTAATTCTGCAGCAGCTCCTATATCACCTTGTTTCTTTAATACTTCTTTAATCCTTTTAACTTCTATTCCTGAGTGTACTGATAATGCTTCAATGATCATCTTTTCAGCTATTCCCATTTTTGGGAATTGCTTTATGTTAGGGGTTAATTGTCCCTGTAAGAGATAAATTATTTTATCTAAGTCTTCGAAATCTTTTTTTTCCTCGAGCTCTCTAAAAAAATTTGATAGAAGATCGATCATCTCGAGTCTTTTTGTTGTTCCTTCCAGTTCAGAAAATAATTTAGCTAATCTATTGAATTTCATATATGATCATAAAATTGAAGATTTTGATATAAAATCTAATTAAATATAAAATAAGATAATAATAAAAATTATATTAGTTTTGAGACTCTCAAATGAGTTTTGATAACTCAATAAATTTCTTTTGAATTGCTGTCTTGATTTTTGCGTCAATCCGGTTGAAAGAATTTGCCGAAAAATTAATTTTGTTACCTTCCTTTAATTGAAAAGTACAGATTGGACCATCCATTTCTTCAACAGAAAAATTTCCATCTTTCTTCTTTGATATCCAGATGTCATCAAAATGATCCAATATAGCACTAAATACAAAAGATATCTTCGCATCTGTAGCTAAACTTGCTTTTGAAACTTGTATGGCGGGAACTGGTTTTGCAGCTGATTTTATTGAAGGTAAAGGTTCTGCTTCATCATATTCAGAAGCAGCGCTGGCTGACTTTATGGTTGTAGCTGATGGCTTTGAAATTGCGGGTGATTCTATAGGTTTTGAAGCAGGAGAGGTTGTTACTGGTTTTGTAGCAGCAGGGCTAGTTACAGATTCTGAAACTACGGGAGCTGTTTCTGTTTTTGTCTCAGCTTTCGGGGTTAATACAGCCGGTTTTACTGCTCCAGCTTGAAACGTAACAATGAAATTATCTAATTCTGTAAATTTTCTATCTAATAAAGCTTGTAATTCTTCATTCATTTGAGTATCTTCTGGAACTTTCCCCACTTTCCTCGCGTCTATTTCTTTTAATATTTTGATATCCCGCCCAATAATACTTTTACCCACAGTATATCCGTGTCCTTTTAGAGACTCTGCTTGCCTTAGGGCAGTTCTTCGTGCGACTAGTCCTTGTTGAACACCATGCCATAAATATAGTGATTCTGAACCTTCATCTAAAATTATCAACGAAGTATCTGGTAAAAAATTATCTTTGCCCCATTTAACTGGAACAATTTCCCCACCAGGTCTTGCGTTGAACATAAGAGCAAAATCTGTCATTTGTCAACATCTCTAGTTGTTATTTATAATATTCACGAAATATTTGCTATAAATAAAATAGTGTTAATAAATTTAAAAATTCAGTTTTCGTAAGAATCTTTTAAAAATCACTTCTAAAAAGATAAAATATCTATGATGTTTATTAACACCAGATTATAAAATATGATTATTTGAATAAATAAATTCTTAAATTTACAATGTTTATTGATTTTAAATGAATGAAAAAGTGTTAAAACTAACAATCCCTAAAGGGAGCTTACAAAAAGATATTGCTTCCTTCTTTGAAAGAGCTGGTTTAAATTTAAAATTTGTTTCAAAAAGGGATTATCGACCTTCTGTGGAAGATCCAGAAATATATATTAAATTATTAAGACCACAAGAAATTCCAAATTATTTAATTGGAGAAAATGAATTTGATCTGGGAATTTCGGGTATAGATTGGGTAAAGGAAACGAAAGCAGAGGTTGAAGTTTTATTAGATCTCGAGATTGGTGCGGTTTCAATAGTTCTTTGTATACCAAATAATTGGGAAGATATACATAATTTAGATGATATTCTTCAAAAATTCAATGATAATAAGAAAGCATTAAGGATATCAACGGAGTATTTAACTTTATCAGTTAATTACTTAAAAGAAAATAAAACTTACAAAAAGCTTTATGGAGATTTGGTTCCTCTAGTCATCACTCCATGGAGACGTTGGGGAGAAAATGCAAATGTCAAAATATTTCTCTCGTTTGGAGCTACAGAAGCTAAACCTCCAGAGGAAGTAGATGTGATAATTGATAATACTTCAACTGGTACAACTTTAAAAGCCAATAATTTAAAAATTGTAGAAATTATCGACACTTCAACAGCAGTTCTAATAGCTAATAAAAGTGCACTAGAAGATAAATGGAAGCAAGAAAAGATTAAAGATATTCTAGTTTTGTTAAAGGGTGTTATAGAGGCTAAAAAGAAGCTTCATATATTTATGAATGTGCAAGAGGATAATCTTAATAAAGTTCTATTAGAGCTTCCTGCCTTAAAGCGTCCAACAATTTCTAAGTTAGCTGGAAGCGAAGGATGGTACGCTATAAATACAATAATTAAGAAAGATGAATTTTTAAATTTAATTCCAATCTTAAGAAAATATGCTCAAGGATTAGTTGTCCATGAACCTCGTCAAATTTTACCTCTTGAGGAAGTACAATAACTAACTTGATTAAGATGAATACTTTAAGAGTTATTAATTCTGATCAAATAAACGAGGAAACTATCTATAATTTCATCCCTCGTGCAGATACTCAATTTGAATTAATTAGAAAATCTGTAAGTAAAATTATTCAAGCGGTAAAAGAAAAAGGAGATCAAGCTTTATTAGAATTTACCAATGAATATGATAAAGTTAAATTAACTAATAAAGAAATTCAAGTATCAAAAGAAGAATTATCTGAAGCCTATGAAAAAATCAATCCTAGTTTGTTACAGGCAATACATCATGCAAAAAAAAATCTCATCAAATTTAATCAAGCTCAAAAACGAGAAGATTGGAATATTGAAATAGAAAAAGGAATTTGGGCTGGACAAATTTATCGTCCAATTGAAACTATTGGGATCTATATTCCAGGAGGTATTGCAATATACCCTAGCACTGTTCTGATGATAGCTGCTCCTGCTTATGTTGCAGGAACAAAAGAAATAATTATGTGTTCTCCACCACAAAAAGATAAGAAAATAGCTCCTGAGATATTGGTTGCTGCTAACGAATTTGATATAGAAAAAATTTATAAGGTAGGTGGAGCACAAGCAATTGCTGCTATGGCTTATGGTACAGAAACTATTCCAAAAGTTCAAAAAGTAGTTGGTCCTGGTGGTATTTGGGTCAATGTTGCTAAACAAATACTTTCAAACATTATTGCGATAGATGCACCCGCCGGACCTTCTGAGATTTTAATCATCGCTGATGAATCTGCAGATCCAACTTTTGTATTAGTTGATTTTATTTCTCAAATTGAGCATGATCCTGATAATGTTGGAATTGTGGTCACGAATTCAGAATATTTAATCAACCAAATAATAAATTCGATTGATAAATATGTTTCTCAATCACTAAGACGTGATATTATAGAGAAAGCCTTGAAATATAATTCAATCATAATAAAAGCTAAAAATATCGAGGAATGTATTAGAATTAGCAATCTTATTGCTCCAGAACATCTTGAGATCTTAACTAAAGATCCAGAAGAGATATTAAAAGAAATTAATAATGCTGGAGCTGTATTTTTAGGAGCTTACTCTCCTGTACCTCTAGGAGATTATGGCGTAGGCACAAATCATATCCTTCCAACAGGAGGAAGCGCTAAAAAATATTCTGGATTAAATCTATATGATTTTTTGAAAATAATTGATGTGTTGAAATGTGAAAAAGAAGGATTAGAAATATTCAGTGAGACTGCAATGAAATTAGCTGAACATGAAGGATTATTTGCTCATAAAAGATCAATTGAAGAAAGATTAAAAGATAAAGATTAAATTTGATTAAGCAAATACATAAATTATTAATTTTATAAGGAAAACAATAGTATATCATAGTTTTAAAATAATAAAAAGTTGATTAAATGGAATTAAATGAATTGCTAAGAGAAAACCTAAAAAAGTATTCTGCGTATGAACCTGGTGAACAACCAACGGAAGATGGCTGGCTGAAATTAAATACTAATGAAAATGCTTTTCCACCAATTCCTGAAGTATTAAATGATATAAAAAATGCTATTAATGAAAAGATTAGACTTTATCCTGATCCTACCTCCTTTGAATTACGTAAAGAAATTCTAAATGTATTGTTACGAGATAAAGATACATTGACGAATAGGAACTCAATATTTATTGGAAATGGATCTGACGAAATATTTGATATAATTTTTAAACTTTTTATTAATCCTGGGGATGAAATTGTTATTTTTTATCCAACTTATGGACTATATAAAGTATTAGCCACATTATATAAAGCTAAAATTTCAGAAATTCAATTAAACGACGATTTTTCCATACCAGATTCAGCATTTAATGCAAAAGGAAAGCTTATGTTTATTTGCTCTCCTAATAATCCTAATGGTAAATCAATAGGGAATGCAACTATTTTAAAGTTGTGTGGAAGCTTTCCTGGTATTGTAGTTGTTGATGAGGCATATGCAGATTTTTCAACCCAAACATCCCTTCCCTTATTAAAAAAAGTAAAGAATTTAATTGTAAACCGATCTTTTTCCAAAACTTTTTCAATGGCTGCTTTGAGAATGGGTTTTGCATTAGCTGATCCCGAGATCATTAAAGAAATGAACAAAGTGAAATTACCATATAATATAAATTATATAGGACAAATTGCCGCTTTATCATCTATCAAACATAATAAAAAAATTGTTGAAAGAAACAAAAAAATCATAGAGGAAAGAGAAAGATTAACGGAAATATTAAATCAATTTAATGGAATTAGTGTTTTACCATCAGATTCTAATTTTATATTTATAAAATTCGAAGATGAATCTAAAACCTTAAAGTTTGTTTGGGATTTAAAAGAAATGAAAATACTTGTTAGACACTTTAGTAAACCTGGTCTTTACAACTATATTAGGGTAACCATAGGTATGGAAGAAGATAATAATATTTTTATTGATGCTTTTCAAAAGATTGCGGAGAAATATTTATAGCAAATAAAAACTTAAATTTTTAAAATCTAATTTTAATAATTTTAATATACCCAATTTTAGGCGAGTTGGTATAAATTTCCAAAAAAGAGAAGAAAAAAAAAAAGAAAAAAGAAAAAAAGCATCTGGCAGAAGATAAAAGAAATCTGATTAAATGTAGCTTCTGCGGATACAAAATTTCAAAACCTTTTCCTAAGGATCAACTATGCCCTAACCCTAAATGTCGAAAATTTTTAGCCATATTACATGAGATATCAGCAGAAGGGCAAGAAAAAGTCCAACCCAAGCAATTTGAACCCAAAAAATCTACTATATCTTCAAAATTACAGGGTAAAATAAAAATAAAAGAAAAATCTCTAGGTATCTCTTTAGAGAGTGAGATTCAC
>JAHQWY010000116.1 GCA_029856445.1 Promethearchaeia archaeon | reverse complement strand
TTAACCAAGGACAGGATAAAAGACAAACCAGACATCCATTATCTCCTAAACAAGTCTTAATATCTAAAACTTCCTCCCTATAAGAAGGATGATCATCAAAGGCAACAAAAGTAAGTACCTTCTGAGGACATGCCTCAATACATTTCTGACAATTACCACATTCATTTTTGATGGATTGATTGATTTGTAGTGGCATGTCTGTTAAAATCGCAATTAAACGATGTAAAGGACCATATTCTGGTGAAATAATTAATAGCGACCTACCTTGCCATCCAAGTCCTGCTGCTTTTGCTAGAATTTTGAGAGAAATAAAACCTAACCGATTAATTGGATCGAATTCATCTTCAGTATGAATAATAAGTTGCCTATAGCCCTTATCTTCTAAATATTCCAATATGGAAAGTGCTGCGTCTTCCATAAATAATGATGTATCTTTTCCAGATGCTTTTTTCCCTAACTTTCCATATTGAGCACCTAACACAATGGCATATGGAAACATATTTATGAATTTTACCAAATCTATTGAAATCCCAGTTTCAATTTCCTTCAATAATTGCATATCAGCAATACCAAAAGTATCAATTCCTAGCTTTCTTATAAACCTGTTAAGATTTTCTGTTTCAATTTCTTTTTCTGTTTCCATATTTTACACTTTTTTTTTCTTTCTATTTACTTAACATTTAACACGTTTTATTTTTTGGTTTTTAATATAATTTATTTGGTGAGATAATTGAGTAAAATTAAATGGTTTTTCCTTAAAACAAATTGCACCTGAAGCTAATGCTTTTTGCTTTATAGTTGAATCTCCACTAACAATTACGATATTCGCTGTTCTGTCTATTTCCAGAATTGCTTGAGTTGCTTCAAGACCATTTTTATATGGCATATGGTAATCCATTACAATTAAATCCGGTTTGATAATGAATTTCTGGAATTTCTTAACAGCTTCTTCACCGTTTTTTGCATAATCAATAATTATCAAACCTAATTTTTCACATAATTTTTCATATAACTTTAAGACTGAAATATCATCGTCTACAATAAAAACTTTTATAGTTATTCTCCCCTCTTCTCAGTTTATTTCAAATAAAATTCAATACGTTCATTAGAATAATCTTTCACTAATTCAAGAGCACCCTCTTCTATTGCCAATTCTGCTTTGTTTAGTTTTAAACATAGTATTGGTGGATAGATTATTTCTGCCTTCACATTGTTTTGAAGAAATTCAATCCAGAATGGATCAACCATAATATCCGTTGATGCTACATAAAAACCTGATATCGCCTTTACATTCAGATTCTTGTTGTTTGTAAGTTCTCTATACTTAAGCAGCCAGTTTTGAATTTCTATACTTGGGATTCTAATAAGAGAATGTTCTCGAATCTGGAAAAAAATAAACAATAGGGGCTTATAATCATTAAAAGGAAAAACTAAGATTTTACTATGAAATTTAATATAGTGTAAAATAGAAACAACCTATAAAATACGCTATTTTAAACTGAAATGGATATGAATTAATACAGAAAATGCCAAAATATTTTCTATTTGGTTGAGATTTGGGAAAATAATCTTCAAAGAAAATCATTATATTTGCTTTTATTTTCTTAAATAAGAATAATAGTACAAAAAAATAATAAAAAAGAAGTAACTACCTTATTTTTCCCCTTTCTTACTTAGTTCCATAAGTCCTCCAGATAATGTACCGAAAATTATACTAATGGCAATGGCAACAACGAGACCAATCATATTGTCCGGACAGAACAATGCCCAAGTTACCCAAGAAACCCCTATAGCAGCCCCTAATAGCCAACCAACAACTTCTTTATAATTAATTTTCTCTTTACTTAGTGCTAAGAATCCTCCAGACAATGTACCTAACAATATAGTAAGATCAATGGCAATAACGAGACCAATCCTACTTTCTGGATAAATTAGTGCCCAAGTTATCCATGCAACTGCTATAGCTGCACCCAAAAGTTCACCAATTAATTGTTTATAATTATACAAATCTTTCACTTTCCATTTGAGTTTTTTATTTGGTTTTTGTTAATTTAAATTATTATACAGATTTAATAATAAAAGAAATGCAATTTATTTGTAGATTTAATTTATGTTTTTTAAAGATAAACTTTTAATTTTAGGCATAAATTCGACATTTATGAGTGTGTTTCAGGTTTTAGCAATTTGTGGGATGCTTAGTCCCATCATTTATACTGCGATGTGGATTATTGTTGGAAGCTTGAATTCAGAGTACAATCATATTCGAGATGATATAAGTTCGCTGTTTGCTGTGGGAGCACCTAACAGACGTTTGGCACAATCATTCGTGATAACAGAAAGTGTTCTTTTATTCGTATTTTTCATTGGATTGCATGAAGGTATCAATGATGGGGGGGGCTCTATTGTTGGACCAATTGCACTTCTGATTAGTTCCATATTTGGTATATTAATAGCGCTTTTCTTTCCTCTTGATGAAGGAGGTGAATTCTCAACCTATAAGGGCAAAATGCATATAATTCTCGTGGTTCTTATGGGAATATTTGCAATCGTAGGGATGGTGACACTATGGATTCGATTAGAGTCAGTACCTTCATGGAGAGGTTTCGCTATTTTTTCGCTTATTTCAGCTATCCTTTCCATAGTTGGTGTGATCATCTCAAGCATCTTTGCTGCTGGTAAGTATAGAGGGATAATTGAAAGGATTATGGTCACTCCTTTCCAGTTATTCTATTTCATCCTTAGTCTGATGGTATTTCTAAATAATTAATAATCTAATTTAGTTTAGTTTATTTAAAATACTTAAAATTAATAGAATCCATGTAATTATTGTTAATTCAATCATAATCATTTTCCTCTATTTCATTCAGATAAAAGATAAGTTTTCAGAGACAAGACAAAAGAATATTGTCCATTTACTATAATGACAAAGCGTTCAGCCAAACCCATTATCTCGCTTCCGGCAGCAATAACTAAAATCATTGTAAAAATGAATGTTAGAATCACTGTAATCAAGGAATATAAATCATACCCCTTCCACTCGTTCACATTCCGAAATCCCCGCCACAGTGCAATCATCCCTCCTAAAGCTATGAATCCCATTATCATAACAAGTATGAAATGCCATGTGCCTGTAGCTCCAGTAGGTTCACCACCATAATTCAAGGGAAAAAATATAGTTACTACAAATCCTAAAATACTACTAATAAGTAGTAAAAAAGGACCCACAATTGATCCTTTTAACTCCTTTATTAACATAATAAATCCAATAAGGAATATAGTCGATAAACTATAATTGATTAAGTTCATTGTGTCAAATAATAGTTTATCCGGTGCTCCAAGTGCCATTAAGGAACTCACATCATCTCGAATATGACTGTAATCTGATTGTAATATTCCCCCTAAAATCCATAGTGTTGTAAATACTATCGGACTAAACATACCACATATCCCATATATTTTTTGATACTTCACCATCGAAATCATTTTAAAAAGTTAATCTAGACTTTTTAATATACCTATTTACTATTTTTATGATGTTTAAGGAATTTATTACTTTATTAGGAAATTCATTATTAAACATTTCTGTCGATCCCACATTTTTATCTATTTTTACTATGATCTTGTTTCTTGAAAGAGAGATGACTCCATAAATCGTGAAAATCGAAGTTTATATGGTGTGTTTCTCTATTGTATTTATCGGATTATTGTAGAATCATAACATTTTCAAATGTGCGTTATTTTTGTTACCTCCAAATAGTGATTTAAACGGTCGTAAACCATCTGATTTAATAAAGACAACCCCAGATTTTAATTCTATGATTAGGATTACATTTTGGAATGGGTTGGGGTTCATATTCTTCATGTTTATAAAATCTTATGTTGTTCTCTTTTACTTTGGAAGTACGGGAATTGTTTTTGGAATAATTATGGCTATGCAACCTTTTGCTAGATTAATTTCAATGCCGTTAATCGCCTATTTAACCGATCATACTTCCAAGAAACTTTTAGTTTTAATTGGTTCTTTGGGTCGAACATTCTCTTATTCCTTGTATTGGATCTCACTTGTTATTAAGGATTTAACTCTATTTGGTATAGGTACGTTTTGTCAAGGATTACTCGTAGCTTTTTTTTGGCCACCTTTTTTTTCCTTGATTTCTGAAAAATCTTGCAAAGATAATAGAACTCAGGCGTTAGCAACAGGTAGGGGTAAGATGATAGGATACGGATTTCTAGTGGGAGCATTTATCAGTATTCCTATATTTGGGCTAACGAGTATATTTATGCCTAATAATATACCCTTAATGTATAGCCCAATCTTAATATTTGCGATATTAAATCTGATTGCTGGATATCGATTTCATGTGAGAGTAGACGAAGATCTAACATATGAAAAATTTTGTGCATCATTAGATGAGTCAAACCTTCAAGTACAAAGTTTGATGAGTGATGATGTTATTGTTGGTGAAGAAACCATAACCACTGTTGAAATTCATGATATACCTGAAACATTTAATAGGAAATTGAATAAATCGTTTATGGTCGGTTTCTTTGCATTAATTATTGTGATACTTATTACTTCTATAGCAGGGACTATATATTCAACATTTATTTCAGCATATTTAATCCTTAATCTTCTACCGGGATTTTCTGATAATATTATACCAATAATCGTTATGATTGTCTATTTTCCAGCACAAGTTCTTTCTCAGTTAGTTGCCCCAAAAATAGGTAAATTATTTGATCGAATTTCTCCCACCTTGAGTGTAATTATTGTAAATGTATTCAAAGCGCTAATGATTTGGCTATTAATCAGCGCTTTTACTTCTATTGATTTTGCTATCATTCTAATATTGTTATATATTTCATTAGAGTCAAATGGATATCTTATCCAGGCAATTATGAGCCGAGTATCTATAAAACATAGAGGAAAAGTATTTGGTCTTCATATGTGGGTTGATAGGTTAGGTAGAGTAATTGGTCCGCTTATAGGTGGAATTTTATGGGATAATGTAGACCAAATTGCTCCCTTTATCATTTCTATCTTTATTATCTTAGGTTTGATCCCAGTTTTCGTTTTTGCAATTCGAAAATTGAGTCCCTATATGGTAGAAAAGGTAGATATTGATATGATGGGAGTATTTAGAGTTAAAAAATAAGGCATAATTTAAAATAACCTTCTACTAATTTGGTTCAAGACTAATTTCCATACGGTCTTCACCTAAAATCACTTCCCCATCAAACTCGTCAGTCACACCTTTTAAATATATATTTTCAAGATTTTTAGTTTGTAGTGGTGGTGTAATATGAATAAAAACAAGCTTCTTAACTTTTGCTTCTTTAGCTAATTTTGCTGCCGAAATCGGGTTCATATGATAACTTTGAATGTCTGTTAAAATTTTAGCTGTCCTTGGGTTTATCTTTTTTACTGCAGCTACAAGATTATTCAATAATTCAAATGAAATTGCTTCGCTTAATAAAATATCCGCGTTATTGCTATGTTTGACAAGATTTTCTGTCTTTATCGTATCACCTGTAAGTATAACACTTAAACCTTTATATTCAATTCTGTATCCAAGCGCAGGATTTACGGGAGTATGATCAACCTGAAATGCGAATATTTTTACCTCATTTCTGTTATAGCATAATTCTCTATCACTTGAATTCTGAATTATAATAGTTTTACTTATGGGTATTCCTGCTTCAGGAGGTACAATTTCCTTTCCGTGATGGGCGATTCGATATCCTGTATCAAACTCATAAGCCATTTTAAATCCATCAACAACTTTTTCCACACCTTCCGGACCATATACTTCTATTGGTTTTGATCTTCCACTCGCCCACGACATCATATTTGCCTCTCCTAAATCTCCGATATGATCTGAATGAAAATGAGTAAGAAATATCGCGCTTAATTGAGTTACTGGAAGTCTCATCAAATCTGCATTTCGATATGTGCCTGGTCCAACATCAAAAAGTACAAATTCTCCGTTAGCAATAAGTGCAATACTTGAGGTAACTCTTTTCTCATTGTTTATCGGTCCCCCAGATCCTAATAGAAAGATATGAAGCTTTCCATCCTTAAGTAAATTATCTTGACTTATCATGAATCCATATAGTTGTTAAAAATTAATTATTTTTTACATCCTTCTATTATAGTTTCTCAACAAAATTAAACAAATCTACAGCCTTTTAACTTTTTCTAAAAATTTCGTTATTTTGAGTCGTCCAAAAAGTTTGAATACGTTTGATAAGATCAGGTGGTTGCTCAATCTCCCAATCACTTGGAAGAACGCTATTATAATAGGGTGTGTTAAATCGGTGCCCAATTAACATCACAAATCCACGATCTGTAGACGTTCGGAAAATCCTCCCCGCTGCTTGAATCACTTTCATCATCCCAGGATTCCGATAAGCGTATTCAAATCCTTTTTTCCATTTGAATTCGAAGTACTTTTGGATTAATTCTTGTTCCATTGAATAAGCAGGTAGTCCCGGACCAACAATAAAAGCCCCAATGGCCATATCACCGATAAAATCCACACCTTCACTAAAAATTCCACCATGCACAGCTAGTAGCAGGTAGTTTTTATTAGAATCTTTTAATTTTTTTAAATATTTTTTGCGTTTGCTCTCACTCATTTTACGTTCTTGTACCATGATTTCAATAGAGATTGATCTAGTAACAATCTCACGCTGAACAGCTTTAAGATAAGTAAATGAAGGAAAAAAAGCCAGATAATTACCTTTTTTAACATTAACCGCATTGCAAATTATTCTGGCGATTTCATCGTACGATTCCTGACGGTCTTCATATTTTGTTGAGAGATTGGATTTAAGTAGATAAAGACGGTTTTGTTGAGAAAAAGGAGAATTATATTGAACTTTTTGTGCTGAAGGTGGAAATCCGACCATTTTTCGGAAGTATTCCCACGGAAATAAGGTCGCTGATTGTATGATAACTGAATGAAACCCTGCTATCTGTTTTTCGAGTTTTGGTGCTGCTGATTTACATAATATTTTGATTTTTCCTTCCTTTATGTATAATAATTCACTATACTCAGGAAAATCACTTTCCTTTAAGATTGAATAAAATTGGCGTAAATTTAAAGCAAATTCTATGACTTTATCTTTCCCTCCTGGTTTAAATCCTTGTTTAAAAGTATAATCCTGAATAAAAGATAAAATAAATTGATCACATTCTTTAACCATTTTTCGGAAAAATTTCTTATCAAATTTAACTAACACTGGTTTTTCCGTTTCCAAATTGGGAAATTGGTCCATTAAGCTCGTAATAAATTTGATGATTTCTTGATAAATGGTAATGCCTTTTTTTTCAATTGATTTTGACATATGTAGTGAACGTAAATAATCGATAACACTGGTGAGAGATTGAAGAGTTATTTCAGGGGAATAGTAAGTCATCGCTCGAAAGGGTAGATTGTGAGCTTCATCCACAATTAATATAATATCATCATAGGATTTGTCAAAAAATCGTTTCAGTTTGATGTGAGGATGGAAAACATAATTATAATCGCCAACAATCACATCACAATATAGTGCGCAATCCAGAGATATTTCGAAGGGGCAGATAGTATGGATTCGTGCTATTTTTCGAATATAACGAGCATCAATAACTTGTTTTGTGAGGATTTCAGAAGTTATGTTATCTAAAGAAGCCTTCTCGTAGTTATTCAGGTATGGGCATAGAGATTTCTCACAAATAAAGGCATTATTTATGCACATCTTTTCTTTGGCAGTGAGAATAATCGAATTAAATTTTGCTTTCTTTTTAGTAAATATCCGTAAAGTCTCTCGATAGATATGTTGTTGCGTAGTTTTGGAAGTTACTACAAATACTCGTTTATTCTTCTTTAAGGCATATTTTAATGCAGGAAAAAGAGTTCCAATAGTCTTTCCCAAACCTGATGGCGCCAAAAGCATTAATTTTTCTCGTTTTTGAAGACATTGAGCTGTTTTTTCGATGATTTCTTCTTGATTAGGACGATATTTCTCAAAGGGAAATATTATTGTTTTCGCTCGATTTCGTTGTTCTGCTTTTAATTTTTGTTCCAATTCCCAAGAGGTTAAAATAGTTTCACATTGTTTTTGAATGTAAGCTGAAAGATCCTGAGGTGGAATATTGATAATTTTGGTTTTTTCACTATAGATATCAATTAACACAAGATGACACTGAATAGGTTTACCAAATTGGAGAAAATAATGTCCATACAATAGCAATTGCAGACGATACTCTTCGGCAGTTAGTGACTCAAGAGAGAAATTTTCAAGACTTAAAACAGACTTGATTTCTTCAATAATAAAGGTATCCTCCTTTTCATAGACAATATCAGCACGTCCTGAAATATTAAAAGTCCAATCTCGAACTTTTGTTTGAAGTTTTACCAGAACTTCGCGTTGGAAGTGTTTTTCATTTTTCTTTCGAGTGTTTTGGAAGGTCTGATGAACCTCAGTTCCTTTTAAACCTCGGATTCGTAAAGGGATTGCCGAAGAATGATTTTTTCGTTCGGATGAGGCAAAAACAATGTCTTTTATAGAAACGTGGAATTCTTTTTGCTCCAGTATAACTTTCAATTTTCTTTGATCACTAACACTACTAAACTTATTGCTTATATTAAAAAACAACCCCTCAGTGATATTTTAAATTATTAAAGAGAAATTACTAAATGGGGAGATTAAGTGAAATATTTTATGATTTAATTAAAAAAAAAAGATAAAAAGAATAATTATATTGTATTTTAAGGAATCAGATTAAATTCAAAGGAAATGTTCAAATCCACAAAAATCCCAGCATATAACGTTGAAAAAGATATTTTAAATTCCACATCAGTAGTTGAAGCGGTTGCATTTAAAATGGGAACTAGAAAGACCACCGTAGCTTCATTATTTGGTTGTGAATTAAAGGAGTGAATTGTACCAAAATCATTATTTAAACTCTCACCAATTAATACTTCAGGGACCGCAGTTATATTATACATATAAAAATCCATCTTAATATCATAAATCGCATATATTCCTTGATTATCCACGTCAAATGATACAGTTATATTTACCAAAGTATCATCAGATGGATCTGGGGTTCCTTGAGTATCAATTCCAGGATAGAAAGTGCCTAAATCAAAATCAAGATTCATTCCACTATACACTAAAGACCCAAAATATCCTGCTATACCTAAGCTCATTATCGTTCCAAGAACTTTAAATATCATGCTGAGTTTAAATTTTCTATCGGTTACTGTGTACTTCTTTTTCTTACGAAGTTCAAAGGCTTCAACAAAATACTGTAAAGCTCTAACCCCGGACGATGCCAAGAATAGCCATGCAATTAATTGAAGACCTAAAAGAACCTGAATCATAGGAAGATCAATTCTATAAGTACCTAAAGATACTCCTGGTGTAAAGCCCCCAAACATATAGAACAAGTAGATCCCAGAATATATGGTGGCTCCAAAAGCTATCCATCGATTGGCGGGGGTATCGCTTGGAAATAAATTTCTTAGCATTGAAATAACAACGCCTATAATTCCAAATATGATAATAGCAATTATAAAAGAAGTTTCAAAGGTCATAACATTATAATACTCAAGAATCTCAAACAAGACTAATGGTACAACGATATAAAAGAGTGTGCTGAGAATCCCATATAATATCATTTTTCCAATTTGTACTTCCATAAAATCATACTCAAATTTTTAATAAATTTAACTCATTAATGGGGGTTTTCATTTA
>JAHQWY010000115.1 GCA_029856445.1 Promethearchaeia archaeon | reverse complement strand
ATATCTGTAAAAATGTGATTTTTAATATCATTATTCCCTAAATATAATTCTTGAAAAGTAGAGTTCATCTCTTTTAATTTTATAGTTTTCTCAAGCTCAAGGTTATTTATTAAAATCTTTAACTCAGAATTAGGGGATATCATATCAGGCCACGTATCATTAATTTTATATTTGAAATTAAGAACAGCACCAGTAATTTTAACACTAGTCTCATTTATTGATTCTCCAATTTGATTCAATGAAATAGAGGTATAGCGATCTATTCTTTTCTCATAAGTAAAGGTGAGATTAACAAAATTTATGATTAATTCATCAAATGTGTCTCTATCCATAGAAATGGCAGAATTATCTTCAAGTTGAAGTCGCATCCCTAATGTTATAGTGAAATTATTGAAATCAGTACTTAGAGATGAAGAAAGAAAATAGATTAAATCTTCTTGAGGTACACTTAACATATAAGTATCATATAGATAATCTGTGCCTGGAGCACCCCCATCCCCTAGCAATTCTGTTTGTAAATGAGCTACCTCATAAACTTTATTTTTTTCTAAATTTGAAAGTAAAACATAAAATCTCACATAATCTCCATTTCCATATTGATCTACTGGTACAGTTGGGCTTACTCTTGCATTCTGACTAAATACATAATCATAATAGCGATCAATGTTCATATCCGCTGTCGCGTTAACTCTAGCTTGAATTGATGCACTAGTAATTACATAATCTGACATATTAACTGGCATTGTAACATTTCTATCCCAATGCACGCTTGGATTTTGAATAGCAGATTGATCATCAAATTCATGAGAAACTCTACAACCAACAGATGTAATTTCATCAATATCTGGACGATTTGGGAAATTAGGATTATCTACTTCAGTCCAATTTAAAGCGGCAGGTGGGTCTGCTATTAATGAGAAATATTTCTTCTCTCCTAACACTTCAAAATTAGCTTGTCCCGAATGAATTGTAGCATTTACATCACTATTATCGCCGTGGATTATCGTAAACCAGTGATTTTCAGATAAATTAAATTCTGAATCTTCAATCCAATTTTTCTCATAATTAATCTTTTTTGAAGCGTGAGCATTTGACAGCAAACTAAATGAAAATAAAATAAACAAGAAAATTGCGCTAATATTCTTTTTAAATTTAAGTTTTGTTGATCTGTGAAAAAACAAAATATCTCCTCATAGATTTTTCTAAGTATTTAGATCAAATCTATCTTATATACAAATGTATCATGAAAGTACTAATATTTAAAAATGAGTTATCCGTTTTACTCATTGAAATTTGCTATTTAAATTATTTTAATTAGAGGTTTTATTTTACAATACTCGTTATCAAATAATCTTTATTTACTCACACATCATTTATATTAAATATGTCAGATTCTCAAAATAAATATATTTTAGCAATAGATCATGGGACAGGTGGTCCCAAATCCGCAATTGTCTCTACACAAGGAGAAGTTATAGAATGGGCTTTCCAAGAAACCCCGATTCATACTATTAAAGGTGGTATTGTCGAACAGAACCCAGATGATTGGTGGAACGCAATAAAGAATACCACTATAAAAGTGATTGAACAAAGTGGAGTTGGAGCTGAAAATATAGTAGGTGTGTGCAATACTAGTCAATGGAGTGGCACAGTTGCGGTTGATAAAGATGGGGACCACCTAATGAACTCGATTATTTGGATGGATACTCGTGGAGCCAAATATATCGAAAGACTTAATAAAGGATTAATTAAAGTCTCAGGATATAATTTAAGAAAAATTTTAAGTCTCTTAAAGAGAACCGCGGGAGGACCAGCTTCACATGGTAAGGATTCAATCGCTCATATCTTAGTTATTAAAGAAGAATTCCCGGATATTTATGATAAAACATTCATGTTTTTAGAACCTCAAGATTTTGTTAATCTTAAATTGACAGGGAAATTTGCTGCTTCAACCGCATCAATTCATCTTCATTGGCTTACAGATACAAGAAACTTACAGAATATTCATTATTCAAAAAAATTATTAAGGATGTTTAAGGTTGATAAAAATAAATTCCCCGAATTAAAGAATTGTACAGATATTTTAGGTCCACTTAAAAAAGAAGTAGCAGATGAACTTGGATTAGGAAAAAGTACACAAGTAATCATGGGTGCTCCAGATATACATTCTGCTACAATTGGTTCCGGTGCTGTCAATGATTATGAAGCTCATGTATATATTGGTACAAGTGATTGGATTTTTACTCATATTCCATATAAGAAAACCGACATATTTCATAACTTAGGTGCTTTACCTTCAGCTATTCCTGGAAGATATCTTGTAGGAAACGAACAAAATATAGCGGGAGGATCTTTAACTTTTCTAAGAGATAAGATTCTCTACCATAAAGATGAATTGTTAAGAGATGAAGCTGTACCAGATATATATAAAATCTTTGATAAAATAGTGGAAAATGTCCCTGCAGGTTCAAATAATTTAATATATACTCCTTGGCTTATTGGGGAACGTTCACCCGTTGATGACGCAACCATTCGGGGTGGTTTATATAATCTATCATTTGAAATGTCTAGAGAACATATAATTAGAGCAATATTTGAAGGTGTTGCATACAATATTAAATGGTTATTATCAGTAATAGAAGATTTCATAAGAAAGTGGGTAGTTAAAGAGCGAGGAATCCCGAAAAAGGGGATAATTATACCAGAACTTAATATGATTGGTGGAGGAGCTCAGAGTGATATCTGGTGTCAAATAATGGCAGACGTTCTTGATAGAAAAATTAAACAGGTGGTAGATCCGATCCAAGCAAATGCTCGGGGTGCAGCATATATAGCTTCAATAGGATTAGGATATCTTAAATGGAATGAGATTCAAACATGTTGTGAGATTTCAAAGGAATTTGTTCCAAATTCAGAAAATAGAAAAATATATGATAAGCTCTTTTCAGAATTTAAAATAATTTATAAAAGGATGAATAAATCCTATAGAAGGTTGAATAAATAGAACCCTGATATATTTTTGATAATTTCCTTTTTTAATTTCAAAATGAAAAAAAAATCTTAAAGAATAATTAAAAATTATTTAATTCTCCCAACCGCGCTCTTTAATAGAGTTTCTGCTTCAGACACCATATCATTGATGATTTTTGATACACTTTCAATCTTATCAATTATACCGATGCTTTGGCCTAGGAGAACTGCACCTGAATTTGTATCACCTCTATAAGCTGCAAGATATGCATTGGAAGATTCTATAAGTTCTTTTATATAATCTTCACGAGACATAGTTCTAAGTGCCTGTTCTTCAGCCATCTTTGCTTCTTTGTCAGCTACAAGTCCATGGTGTAATGAATATTCATTCTTCCATAGACGTATTGGTCCTAAAGCACCGGTAACTAAGATTGTATCTGATGCTTTTGCGGGAGGTACCACATTTTTATAGTTTTCATGAAATTCTGAATCTTCGCTAGCGATGAACCGTGAGCCCATAGCTATACCACCTGCGCCCATAGCAAGAGCAGCTGCTAGACCTGCTCCAGTAGCAAATCCACCACATGCAATTATTGGAAAATCAGGATATTTTTTATGTACTTGTTGAAGTAATATGAGAGTAGCAACTTTTTCATAAGATTGATGCCCTCCCCCTTCACCACCAGTTACAACCATACCATCTACCCCAGAATCAACACATTTATCTGCTAACCATAAAGCCGGAGCAACATGAAAATGTTTAATTTCAGATTTCTTTTTTAATTCCTGAAATGTCTTACTAGCTGGTAATATTTTAGAGGATCCCGCACTTGTCAGTGCATAAATACACTGATCTCTAATTCTCTGGTTCTCCATTATAAATTTGGGGATTTCTTCGCACATTTTTGGTGCCTGAATTTCATTTCTTGATGTTCTTATATTAAAACCAAAAGGTTTATCTGTATGTTCTACTACATATTCCATATTTTTTTTCATCGCTGCTACCACATCAATACCCATCCTTCTCATAGTTGATTCATCAATTTGAACATCCGTAGTTTCCTTACCAATATTCGCTCCTCGTTCTATTGATGTATGAGATAAGACACCTAAACCCCCTGCTTCGCTAACAGCAACACATAGGTCTGTGGTATAAAAAGGACCCATAGCTGCTGAAAAAATTGGATGCTTAATTCCAAACATCTTGGTAATATTTGTTTCAAATGTCATATGATCACACTTTTTTTGTTATTAAAAATAGAATTTTATTTACGGTTTAAATTTTGTTCTTTATAACCTTTACTATTCTATTATGAAGTTTTTGGTTAAATAAGTTTTAAAATTTACCATTATTTTCCTATTTAGATTTAATTTATATATTTTTCACAGAAAAAAATAACAATTAGAAATGTCAACTCATTTTTTACATGATTTTTTAACTCCCAAAAGCATCGCTGTATACGGTGCTAATAATACGTTTGGAACGACAATGGGTACGATGTTATTAATCCGTATCATTAATTCTAATTTCAAGGGTAAAATCTTTCCAATCCATCTTAAATTAGATACAGTTTTGGGATATAAAGCTTATAAATCAATTGCAGATGTTCCAGAAGTACCTGATCTTGCAATGATAGTATTACCACCAAAAGTTGTTCCTCAAGTTTTTCGAGAATGCGGGGAGAAGGGAGTTAAAAGAATTATACTAATCTCTGGTGGTTTTAGAGAACTAATTGGGGATCGCAAAAATACTCTAACAGAAGAAATAATTGAAATCGCAAACAACTATGGAATGAGGTTTACTGGTCCTAATTGTTTAGGGGCTTATAACAGTTGGATTTATCCTAATGGTGAAGGGCGGTTTAATACAATGATGTGGAGAGAACAATTAAAACGAAGCAAGTTTTCAATAGTTTCTCAAAGTGGTACTTTAGCCAGTCAATTATGGCTTGATTCTGAATATCCCGATTTTAATGTTGGTAAAGCTATTTCAGTGGGTAATGAAGCAAATATAGATTTAGTAGATTTTTTAGATTATTTTAAAGACGATGAAGAAACTGATGTAATTGGCTTATATATAGAAGAAATTAAAAGAGGTAAGAAATTCATACAGTTAGCAAAAGAAATCACTTCAAAGAAACCAATAATTGTCATATATGGGGGTGGTTCTCAAGCGGGTAATCGTGCAATTAAGAGTCATACAGGTTCAATTGGAGGAAATATGAAAATTTTTGATGCGATGATTAAAGAAACAGGGATTATAAAAACGGATTATGTTGAAGAATTTCTAGATATAAGTTCTATGCTTTTATCACCAAATTTTCCTTATCCTAAAGGAAAACGTGTTGGAATAATAACATTTGCAGGGGGACCAGGAGCTCTTATTGCAAATAATGCAGAACGAAAAGGGCTAATTGTACCTGAATTTTCAGAAACACTCCAATCAAAACTAAAAAAAATGTTACCTCATACAGCAAGTTGGACTAATCCTATTGATATTACTTTTGATATGAACATATTTAATCTGTACATAACCTTTCCAAAAATGTTAATGAAATCTGGTGAAATTGATATAATCATAATATATGGCGCGATGGGTTTTCGAAGCATGGCAACTTTCGAGGACCAAAACAATAAAATATCCCAACATTTAGAATTAAGAGAAGATATGAGAGATAGAATGGATGATATGGAACAAATGGTAATTACTCCTACTATTAAAAATTCTCAAAAATACTCAGTTCCTGTTATCTATATAAATCCTCAAAGTTATGCAGATCCATGGTCAAAAAAAATAAGAGAATTGGGGGGAATTGTATTTCAATTCTGGGATCGTCCAGTGAATTGCATAGAAAAAATATGTAATTATGCGGAATATCGAAGAAAATCAAATTAAAAAAAATAAAAAAAAGTGCTCTCTATCTATTTTCTTCTTTTTCATGGTGGAGCATTAAAACGATCCCTAATACTAACATAGCAGAATCGTCATCCAAATCAGGAGACATTTGTACACCGTAAGTTCCCTTGATTAGACTTTTAAATAATTTCTTATGGATTTCAGCTACAACTTTATCATCTTTTAGAATCTTAAATTTCAACGCAAAAATATTTCCTTTCATTGTAAAGACTTTGTTTTCATTTGGATCTTCAAACCAATAACTTGGTTTTACAGATACAATTTTCCTTTTCAATTTACCAATATATTTATCGTCATCTTCTTCACCACCTCTATAGAACTTATATGTGGAACGCATTGAAACAACTTTTTCATGAACCGTTAGTACTGGAGTTTCTTCAAGGTCCCTTATCCTGTAAGTGTTTCCAATTTTTATTATTTTTCCTGCAAATGTACCAATTGTTTCTTTATCCAAATTCATTATTTTGCCTTTATCCTTTAAAGAGATCATTTTTTCTTGTAGCATAAAATCTCTAGTCTTTTGTAATGTCATTTTTTTGGTTAATCCTTCTATTTAATAGTCTTTAATATAACCAACTTAGTCAGCCTTTAAATATTTATTTGATGTCTAATAATGAACCCTTCTCGCGTAGAACAACTATTAGATAAATTTAAAATAAAATATAGATAATTATAATGAAATAATAATGAGTAAGAGATAAAATCAAGCATTATGACGTTGCTTTATAATTCCGATGGATACTTCTGTGAAGGAGAAGTGGGGAAGAAATGGCAGTTTGAAATGACATTTGGAAAAATTTTGTTAACTGATCTTGAATTATCATTTATAAAAAAAGCTAATATAAGTCTAACAGAAATAGGGAGCTCTGTTGATGACTTCTACAAAGATTATCAAATTCCATTATCAAAAATTAAAAAGGCTTTTAGTTTTAGGCAAGGAAAAATCTATAGTGTAATTATTGAAACAAGAGATAATTTTATATTTTCGATTACAATGGCTAATGAAAGGAATAATGGTAAGAAAGAAAGTATAGAATTAAGCGATTTAATAAATGCTACTATTCTAAACACCTTAAATAAACAAAAAGTAAACTGGTAAAAAATAATCACAGAAACCATATAAGGGTTTATATATTTTTATATCTTTTCCCAATGATCAAAAAATCTTTTTCTACCTTCAATGATATTTTCATATGGAAACAGCTCTAACATGAATGGACCGTAATAATTAGTATTTTTACATTCTGAGAAAAATTCCTTGAAGTCAATCGTACCCTCACCAAGACATTTATGTTCATCTCGCTTTCCGTTATTATCGTGAATATGCATATCTATTATAAAGTCTCTTGTTTCCTTTAAAAATACTGAAGGACTAATATCTGTTGTGTTTGCATGTCCAACATCCAAAGTTGCCATAAGTCCGTCAATAGAATTTAGCACGTACAAATAATCTTTTAATTCTGAGCAGAGTAAAGGTTTATTAAAATTTTCTAAACAAATATTAACTTTATGTTTTTGTCCTATATCGACTATCTTTTGTAAATTATCTAATAAGGATTCATAGCAATATTTAATAGCAGGAGGGGGCATCTCTGGAAATCCGGGATGAATCGTCAATTTATCCGACTTTACCTCTCCTGCGAAAATTATTGCCTTTCTTAAATTCTCAATAACTCCTTTTTTTATTTCAGGAAGCATAGTGCTTGTTGGGAGGTAATAAGGGGTGTGTACAATTAATTTTATTCCATGTTTTAATGATATTTCTCTAATTTTTTTAGTTACTTTAGGGCTTAAGTCGTAATTTTGCTTCCAATCCAATGCAATTTCAAACCACTCAAATTTATTTTTTGCTGCAAAAGTTAAATCCTCTAAAATATCCTCTGTGCTTAATTGACCCACAAATCCAATTTCTGGTTTCATAATAATACTAAGAATATTTAATTTAAATTACTGATTATGATAAGAAAATCAAAAAATACAGAAAAATAAAAGAAATAGAAAAAATTTATTTTGTTTAACCTTTAATCTCTTTTCCTTGATTAAGTTTATCGATATCTTTTTCTTGGAGTTCACGCCTTTGAACTTTGCCAGTCATACTAACAGGCATCTTTCTGACGACTTCTATTAATCGTGGGGTCTTCCATTTTGCCATATTCTCTAAAGCCCATTGTTTTATATCCTCAATTTCAATATTTTTACCAACTTTATAACCTTTTTTCAATGTGATCCACGCTTTTACCTTTTCACCAGTAGTTTCATCAGGTAAACTAGCTACCGCAACCTCATCAATTGCTTCATGATGTCCTAGCAGCTCCTCTACTTCTTTTGGAAAAACAGAATGACCAGAAACTTTTATAAGTGATTTTTTCCGATCTCGGATTTCTACAAATCCATGTTCATCCATAAAACCAATATCTCCTGTTAGTAACCATCTTTTTCCACCCCACATTTTCAAGTTATCTTCTTGTTCTTCTTGAACTCCCAGATATCCCATCATTACGTGGGGTCCTGCAATACAAATTTCACCCGTATTCTCGATTCCAAAACCTCCTTTTTCTTTAGTTCCATCTGCTATAGGACCTGCTTCAAAATTATCAGAAGGGAAGATTGCCCAATCTGCACCAGGCATTGGTAATCCTAGCTTTCCTGTCTTATTAGGTCCCCAGAATGGTGCTACACTATGAATAGGAGAAGTTTCTGTCAAACCATAGCCTACTCTTATCGGGCAAAAAATCTCTTCAAAAGGAACTCTTACATAATCATGAAGAGGTCCTGCCCCACTAGTACAATACTTAAGTTTTTTCCAGAAGTCATATTTTTCCTTAAACTTTTCTACACCCATACTTTCTACAAATTCAGTCAACCTTTTAAACAGCATTTCTACCCCAACATAGATAATTCCTTGGGGTGCATCTAACTTATTTATTGTTTCAGAGAGGGTCTCATCATCTGGAGGTCTTGGGAAAAGTAACATTTGCATACCTAAAGAGAGTGCTCCATTCATAACACATGTCATTCCAAAACTATGGAAAAATGGAATACTTCCTATAGTTATCATCCCAGGATTTAATTTTACCCATTCCTTAACCATATAGATGTTAGCAACTAAGTTCGCATGACTAAGCATTGCTACTTTAGGTAAACCTGTGGTACCTCCGGTCATAAGGTATACAGCTGGTGTTGTCCATGGATCAATATCAACTTTTATCTCCTTAGGTTCTGTGTTTTTTATTATTTCATCCATCCAATACACTTTATAATGTTCTGTCGCCTCAGGTAGCTTATCTCTAGCGTCTGGGATTCCTAATTTTTGAATTGTTTCTTTATCAGCAGTTAAAAAATCTACAAAGTTTGTAGGTATTACATATTTTACACTTGTTTGTGGGAGAATATCTTTAGGACCTGCAATATAGAGCATATCCATCATAACGAATACTTTTGCTTCCGTCATCTTTAAGGAGTGCAACAGCTCCATTGGTCGATATGTAGGATTTATACCTTGGGCGATCGCTCCAATATATTGACAACCCATATATGCAACCACAAAATTTATGGAATTAGGTAGATCAATTGCTACAATATCACCTTTTTTCATCCCTAGATTATCATGCAAAAAAGTTCCAAATCGTTTGGCATATTCAAAAAGAGTTCTTAGTTTTACACGTTCCATATAAGACCCATATACAAAAACACATATGTCATAATCCATAGTTCCATAATAATCAGATGCATGTAAATATCCCTCCCACATTGGGGAAATTTCAACGCCATCAACGTCTTTCAATTGCTTTGGAACACCTTCTGGCCAATATCTTTCTGTAAACCATACTTTATTCTCATCTACTATAAAATCTTCCAAACTTGGCATTTAAATTCACATTTTAGTTGATTTCTTTTTATTTGCTT
>JAHQWY010000114.1 GCA_029856445.1 Promethearchaeia archaeon | reverse complement strand
TTCTTCAGTTTATAGTTTTTTTATATATAAATTTAATATTTTGGTAAATTAAGTACTGAATTTTAAATTTTCTTATATCTTTTTCATAAAAAAGGTGAATTTAGCTTATAGAATTTCTGTGTGCAATTTAATACAAATTAGCAAAATATTAGAAATTCTTAATTTAGTACTAGTAGAAATAGTAATATCGCTGATTTACAAAGAGGGAATTTTAAATCTTCTGATCTAATTCTAAACGACTATCAAATTCGCTATAATTAAGATTCATCGAATTTTTTTGACGTCTTTTGTCATTAATAATAAAACGTTGAAATAATTTATTTTCTTCTTCAATAAACTCCCAAAATTCATCATATAATTCTTTCATTGTTTTCTTTTTATTCTCTTTTTCAATTTCTTGAACTTTATTTACGTGTTCATCAAATTTTAATAAATCACTGCCTTCCACCCGATTTTTAAAAATTTCATTGTATACTTCTTCATTTTGTTTAAATATTTTAACCCCATTGCCTAATTTTCTTGAATTTTCATTATTTAGTTCAAAATCTACTTTTTGATATCCCCGAATTTGTAAATTCTTATCTACGAAAACTTGAAAATGATGAGGGCAAATTAATCCTTTCTGGATTGAAATTGTGGTTAAATGGGAGCTTCTATTTAATTCTCTTTTTGGTACACCAATAAGATCCCTTGTTTCACAAATAGGGCACACAATCTGTATTTTTTGAGTAGTGACTGGGACTTGCATTATATTTTAGGAATATAGATACTATTCACATATTTGTTATATATTGGAATTAAAATATTTAAACTCCAGAATTTAATAGCGATAAACTCCATTTGTCAAATTTTCAAGGATTAGAACCCAATCTTTAAGTTAAAAATATTCTTTTTCTAAGTAGTATATCATAACCTTATATTTCATTATAAATGTTGATTGATGTGTTAGAAATGGATGTTTTTTTCAACCCCAAAACAGTGGCAATTATTGGTGCTTCCGAAAAACCTAGATTTGGTGGAGGAACAACCTTTTACCTGTTAAATTCAAAATTTAAAACATATCCTATTAATATAAACAGTGATACAATTTTAGGACACAAGGCTTATAAAAATATTAAAGATGTACCTGATGAAATTGACTTAGCGATAATTATTATTGGAAATGAATATGTTCTACAATCTGTTAAAGATTGTATAGAAAAAGGTGTAAAAGGGATTATTATTGAATCTGCTGGTTTTGCAGAAACAGGTATCGAAAAATATGCTAAAATTCAAAATGAATTAGTAGAAGTCATTAAACAATCGAAAATTAGAGTAATAGGTCCAAATTGTGTAGGAGTTTCTAATTTTAGCAATCAATTTACATCTTCAGATATGGATTTTACAACTCCAAAAGGTTACATCGCAGTGATTGCTCAATCAGGTGTGTTAGGAAACGTTTTTATAGATTGGGCTAACAGTCAAGGGATCTTTTTTTCAAAAACAGCAACAATTGGGAATAAGGTCGATGTTGACGAAGTTGATCTATTAGATTATTTAAATGAAGATCCTGAAACAACAGTAATAACGCTTTACTTAGAAGGAACAAAAAGAGGTAGGGAGTTGAAAAAAGTATTTGGAAGGATGAAGAAACCGGTAATAATCTTGAAAAATGGAAGGAGTGAAATTGGGTCAAGAGCAGTTAACAGTCATACTAGTTCAATAGCCGGAAATGATAGAATCTATGATGCTCTATTTAAACAGTATCCAAATGTTTTCAGAGTTGACAACTTCTATGAGTTGTTTAATATTGCTCATGTTTTTGCTACACAACCTTTACCAAAAGGTAAAAATATTGCCATAGTTACTGGTTCAGGAAGTTTAGGTGCTTTAGCATGTGATGAGATAGAGAAACAAGGACTAATTCTTGCCAATTTAACAGATGAAACGATCGGAATCATAAGATCAGTAATACCCAATTGGGTGTCAATTGGAGGTACTATTGATTTAGGGCCTTCAATGTTTCAGACTTTTATTCCATCTATTAAGGCAATTTTTAAAGATAAAAATGTAGATTGTGTTCTTTTTATATTTTCAGTTCCAAGAGTACCACTTCAACGTATGGGAGCTAATAGGTTAGAAGGCTTTAGGATACATATGAAGGTTTTGAAACAAGCTGCTGACGAATTTAAAAAACCATGTATTATTGTGGCATTTGGTTCAAGATGGATTTTCGACTACGTAAAAGATGCTACAGAATATTCAAAATCTGATCTAACCATACCAATTATGACTCAGATAAATCATGCGATAAAGGCATTTAGATTCATGAATGAATATAATAAATCATTTTATAATGATAAAAAATAGAAGAAATTAGTTGAATTTCTACTCTTATTTTCAAAGCTTTAATTTTTTGAATTTTAAAAACTGGACTCCAAATTTTTTTAATTTAAGCAAAATCACATTATAATTAAGAAAAAATAATAAAAAATAAGTGATTGAGAAATGAGTGATGTATACATTTTTGGAGTGTCATGGGAAGAGATTGTGAATTGGTATTTAGCTCAACCAATTTATGGACAAATCCTGGTTTTAGTTGGCTTTTTTGCTCTATTAGCCTTAGCAGTGGTTATCGCATATTATATCATAAAGGGAATCGCATATTTAGTATATTATCTTATTAAAGGAGTATATTATCTTTTAAAAGGAATTGGACTGCTGTTCTACAAACTATTTGAAGCTTTATATTATGCTATTTCGGGAAAACAAAAACCTGAGACTGCTTCTGTACCAGATCAACAAGCTCCACCTCAAGTCGAAAAGGAACCAGAACCAATAATTCCTGTTCAAAAATCATATCAAAATGTTCATCCTGATGTTGGTTTTTGTAGTGAATGTGGTAGTAAATTCTCAGATTCAATGATTCAAACTTTATCTAGAAAAGGATTTGTTTATTGTATTCATTGTGGAAAAGGTTTCCAATCTATTTCTATGAAAATTGAGTCCTAATAATTTTTTTTAATTTATCTGTTTTTAATTTTTCAATTAAATAAAAAATCTACTTACCTTAATAGCTAAAGGTTAAGAAGAAAACTTAAATACCGTCTCTTTTTTTAATTTAATAATTTTTTAATTGTCTTTATTAATGATTTTTATGACAAAAACTCAAAAAATTGTATTAATAGGTGCTGGGAGTGCTGCTTTTGGACCACCCTCACTTATGGATTTGTATTCAAGTAAATTACTTTCTGGATCAACGATCGTTCTCCATGACATCAATAGAGAGAAGTTAGAAAGAGTATATGATATTGTCATAAAAGAAAATGAGATTAGGGGAAATAAATTTATTGTAGAGAAAACACTAAGTCGCAAAAAAGGATTGGAAGATGCTGATTTCGTTATAGTTGCTATTGAAAATGGAGATAGATTTCTCTTACGACGGCAAGACAATGCAATTCCCCGAAGTTTTGGTTCTACAGAAATCATGGCCGAAAATGGAGGCCCTGGAGGATTTTTTCATTCAGCACGTCAAATTCCTGAACATATACGGATAGGAAAAGATATAATGAAATTTTGTCCTAATGCTCTTCTAATAGTATATTCTAACCCCATCTCGAGAATATGTTTAGCACTAAGTAGATCCGTTCCCGAATTGAAATTTGTGGGATTGTGTCATCAATTAGCTCTCTTAACAAGAAGCTTTTTGCCCGATATGCTAAAAAAGGAAATGTCTGAACTAAAATTAACTACAGGAGGTTTAAATCATTTTGCATTTCTTTTAGGGTTAGAAGGAACCTCAACTGGTAAAGATTTAATGCCAGAATTCAATTCAAAATGTAAACAATATTTTAAAGATAAGCGGGATAGATTTCATTATGCTGATCTGACATTTGAGATATATAAAAGGACTGGATACTTCTGCTATGCCGGAGATAACCATGTTTGTGAATATCTTCAATTTGGATCTCAATATACCAAAATAAAGGATATATTAGACTGGTTAGATAGAATGGAAAATGGGAAGATAAATATAAACAAATGGTTAGAGCAAAATCATAAAAAATTAATGAATGGTGGATATCCAAAAGATGGTCTTTTTCTAAATCTTCGTTCTGGAGAACGGGGTATACCTATTATAGAGGCAATTCTTACAAACAAAAATTCGTATGAAAGGGCAGTTAACATACCAAACATTGGGATTATTAATAACCTTCCTCAAGATCTTGTAATAGAATGTTCTGCAACTGTTAACCATGATGGTATTCATGGTATAAAACTTGGTAATATTCCTAAAAGTATTGCTGGTTTATTAAGGATTGAAGCATCCATACAAGATGTTTGTGTAGAGGCAATTCTAAAAAAATCAAAAGACTTAGCTATAGCTTGCCTTGCGATGGATGTTAATTGTGGTAGTTTTGGGATGGCTGAAGCTATATTTAATGAGATGAATAGTGTTCAGAAAGAGTATCTACCTAAATTCAAGTAAATCCTAAATATATTTTTTTAATTGTAGACATTTTACTAATTCTAAGTGATATTTTTTACTTATTTAAATACTTTTTTTATAAATATCTTTTCCCTAAATCTCCAAAATTATAAGAAAACAATTCAAGCAAGATTGTGCTATGAATTTACATTAAAATTATTCTTTCTTTTAAATTTTAAAATACAAGTCTTAATTTATATACTACCCTTTTATAAAAAGATTAATATATAAGATCGATAGATTATATCTCACAACAATTTATAAAAAAGGTTAAGGATATGAGAAGTAAAAATTTGAAATTATCATTAAACATTTCAATAATAATTACTCTTGTTGTTTTTGGTGTGTTTATAATTCCTAGAAGTGTTGGTACTCCTTTACCAAAAACATCTAGTATTGGCATTGATGGGATTATTACTGAAGATGAGTGGTCGAATGCGGATTGGAATATCTCTTTTTATCTAGATATTAACAATACGGCAGATTGGAACGGAAAAATTAATGTTGATGGGAATAATACTATGTACCTTGGACAAGATAGGAGTAATCTTTATATTGCACTTGATCTTTGGTGTGATAGATCTGATAATTCAACTGGAGAATGGGTTGGTGTATGGTTAAATACGATAAATAGAACTTTCGATGACCTTACAGCATGGATGGGTTATCTAAATGACGGTGCAGAATCACTAATCCACAATGTAGAAACAGATCAACCTTGGGATCCCTTTAAAGATTATGATACAGGTCATACTCAATATTTGGAAGATGACAATGCATATACATCCATATATGGAGAAACTGAAGGAACTTGGAGTAACTTCCAATATTTTTGGCGTGATGACTTCAATATTACTTCCGAATTAGTAAGTTCGGATCACTTATATAGATTAGATTTTTCAATTGATATAGATGACTGGTGGCCCTATTTTGAAGTGTATGATGTGATTCAAGGAATGGAAGTTGATATACGTACAAAATCAAATATTACTATAGATAATCATGACATTATTTTCTGGTATAATGATGGATCAATGCCTCCAATGACAGATAGTGATCAAGTTAAGCCTTTAAATAAAGGAACTTCTTACCAAACGGAAGGGATTACCTATGGTATGGGAAATTTGACCACTGACCACCAATTCAAGTTTAGTTTGATCGGAAATCATACAGATCCTTTCACAATTAACTTGGATGTTTTGACCTTTGCATTCTTCTTAAATGCGAGTAATTCGGTAGGCCTTGTTTTTTGGCCACTCTCCTCAATAAAAAATTATCAGATAGAGTGGGGATTCGGACCAAGTCCCGGGAATACAACAGACCATCGCATGTTTGAAATATCAATACCTAAAAGCGAACTTGAGCGTTATAAATCTAACACAGAATTGGGTATTGTTGTTGGGGGGTATGGTACCATGGCAATTGTAGGAACTAACTGGTGGGTTTTTTCAAAAGTAAACTATTATGTTCCATATATGGATAGCTCTCAATATAATTATTACAAAATGATAGGTATCCCTTCCAAAGCGATTCCAGGATTCAATATTCTCTTAATTTTAGCAACTATAGGTCTAATTTCGATAGTTATCTTTAGAAAAGAATCAAAAAAGTTATAATTTTTAATTCTCCATTTTTTTTTTTTAATTTAAGAATCAATTTGATCATATTGGGAATTATAATTTAAATGAAATTGATTTAAATATCAATTTTGTCTATTACTAGAGTATAGGACAAGGTTAGGAAAATTCCTTCTTACCTAAAAACAATCTCCTTACATAAATCACATTTTTGGAATTTTCTACCTTTTCTTTCTTATTTTCTGACATTACTACTCATACAAAATTTTAGAATTCTCAACGATTTTAACTATAAATACTATTAAATATCCAAATATCTTAAATTATAATTATCGAAATTCTTAGACTATAAAAATAGCATTAATGAAAGTGATCAAAAATGACTCAAGAAATTACTGAAAAAAGTCCATATGCTTCAAAAATATGGTTAAAATCCTACGACGACCATGTAAAACCTGAGCTAGATTTTGAAATAATATCCTTAGATGAAATGATGAAAAATGTCGTAAAAGAATTCCCTGAAAGTCTGTGTTATGACTTTCAAACAGAAAAAGTAACGTTTCAAGAAGCAGAAAAGCATGTTATTAGTTTTGCTAACTTTCTTGTTGAAAATGGTTTGAAAAAGGGCGATAGAGTTGCTATAATGTTACCTAATCTTCCTCAATACTTCACTGGATTATGGGGGACCTTCTATGCAGGTTGTGCATCAACAGGTATGAATTTTCTTTTACAGGTACCTGAAATCATATATCAATTAAAAGACAGCGGAGCTGTAGCATTATTAACACTTGATTCTTTTTATGAGGAAAAAGTAAGAACTGCTTTAGAATCAGGTAAAACCGACGTTAAAATTGTAATAACAACCAATGTAGCTGATGTTTTAAGTATTGATGAAAATATGAAAGAACAACTTATTAAAATTGGAAGAGTACCTTTCGGGGAAGTTTTACCAGTAGATAATATTAGATATTTTAATTTTAAAGAAATATTGAATAAATACCCAAGTGATAAAGCCCCTTTAGTGGAAAATGATCCCAAAAATGATATTGCGTTCTTACAATACACAGGTGGAACCACGGGTCCACCAAAAGGTGCTATTCTTACACACGAGAATATTTTATATAATATTAAGCATACCTTTAATTGGTTTGAACCGGGTGCCCATAAAGGTCAAGATATGTATATGTCTGGATTTCCTTTTTTCCATTTAGCAGGGATGTCGCTAAATTATGCTGCTGTACATTCAGGCGCAGCACAAATATTTATACCTGATCCTAGAGATACTGCTTATTTTATCAATAAAGCAAAGGAATATCAAGATAAAATCAATTTGTTAGCTAATGTTCCTACTCTATATTTAATGCTTATGGCTGACCGTAAATTTAAAAGAGTAAAGTTTCGAGACGACGTAGGATTTATATCGGGTGCTGCTCCTTTTCCTTCAGAAAGCATAATGGAGTTCGAAGAGATTGTAGGCAAAGAAAAAGTGATAGAATGCTACGGGATGACTGAGGCTTCTCCAATTGTTACTTTTAATCCATATCTTGGGCCAAAGAAAATTGGAACCGTTGGTGTACCTGTATCAAATACCGAAGTTAAAATAGTTAGTATTGAAGATGGGGTAACTGAGGTTCCCTTAGGTGAACCTGGTGAAATTGTTATTAAGGGACCTCAAATTTTTAAAGGATATTGGAATAAACCAGAAGAAACAAAGCATGCTCTTAGAGATGGATGGTTTTATTCAGGAGATGTTGGAGTGATGGATGAAGATGGGTATATCACAATTATTGACCGCACAAAAGATATGATAAATGTTAGTGGTTATAAAGTTTTTAGTGTAGAAGTTGATGATAAAATGAATAAACATCCAGCAATCGAATTATGTGCTAGTATAGGAGTTCCTGATCCAGATCGTCCAGGTTCAGAATTCGTCAAATTATATGTGCTTTTAAAAGAAGGATTTGAACCATCAGAGGAGACTAGAGTTGATATATTGAAGTTTGCTCAAGAAAATCTAGCAAAATATAAAATACCGAGAATTATTGAAATACTAAAAGAAATACCATTAACAACTATAGGTAAAGTTGATAAAAAAATTCTTAGAAAAATGTAATCAATTCTTTTTTTCTTTCTATTTTTTAATTTTAGAAATACTGTCTATAAATACTATAATAAGCATAAAGAGCTAAAAAAAAATGAATCAGAATACAGGGAATAATACCTATATGTAGAAAAATATAACCTGTATATAATCCAAGTAGGAATGGATATCCAAGATTTACTAAAAGAAAAATTAAATTTTTATAGCGAAACCATATGTGAATATGATATTTAGAAAAGAAAAAACTTGATAAAAAAATAGCTACAACAGGTTCTAATTCTAACCTGTAATCAAAAAATCCAATGGTATAATATCTAAAAATTAATTCTTCCGTTATTATTATTATTGGAAAGTAAAACCAAATAATTTCTTTACTATTTCCATCAATAAAAGCTTTGATCACATCATTTTTTCCTATATCTTCAATCATTTTCCGATTATAAACGAAAATCACTAAAATTTTATCCAAGATTAAAAGTATGAAAAAACCAGACACGGCTATTACAATTATAAGCCAATTTAAATCTCTTATATTGAAATATTCAAGATAGACACCAAAATACATTGGAATTGTTAAAATTATAAATATAGTAGTGATAATTACGTATTTTCTTGCCTTTATCAATTTTGTTCAGACCTAAATATCTTAAAAACATAATTAGAAAGAAATTAATCAGGATAATCGTTTTTTGATCCCATCAGTGTGGTCGTTTCTTCAATCCAATGTGATAAATCTTTTTCAATCCTACAGAATGTAACTATTTTATCTAAATCTTTCAGTTTACTAAATGTGCATTCAACTATCACGTCCCAACCGCCATATATTGGGGTAACGTAAGTTATTTTCCAATCTTCATCCGGCTCTGTTGATTTTAACCCCGTAAGTTTTTTAACTACCTCCCATTCAGTCCCGATTACTCTCAACCTAATTAATATATATCCCCTATAATACATAGCAACCTACTACCTTTCTAATTTTCAATTTTTTAAATTTCTAACAATTTTCTTAAATTGAATAACTTTAAGTAGTTTATCGTTTCTATTATAAAATATTTTATAATTATTAGTTAAAATGTTAAATCTATGTCAGATGTATATCAAAAATTAGAAAAAATTGTATCAAAAGAATTTATATCAAATGATCTCTATGTGCGTCACGCTTATTCTCGAAATGTTAATCCTGTCTTAAAAGGTGTTCCAGACATTGTAATTCGTCCAAATGATGCAAAAGAAATCTCAGAGATTCTAAAAATTGCGAATGAAGAAAATTTGTCTGTAATACCTCGTGGTGGAGGATGCTGTGAATGGGGAGGTAGTATACCTGATGGTGATACTGGTATACTCTTAGATATGAAACGAATGAATAATATTATAAATCTTGATCAAGATAATTTAATAGTAACTACAGAAGCAGGAATATCTTGGGGTGCCTTAAATGAATATCTATCCCAATTTGGCCTTTATACTGGAAGCTTAGGACCTGGTTCAGGTTTAACTGCATCAATAGGTGGTGGACTCTCTCATCACTCCGTTGGAGCTGGAGGGTGTGCTAAGTATGGTGCTTGTACGAATCAGTTGGTCTCATTAGAAGTGGTTTTACCAACAGGCGACATCATAGAAACTGGATCTCAAGCTAATAAATACTCAAAATTT
>JAHQWY010000113.1 GCA_029856445.1 Promethearchaeia archaeon | reverse complement strand
CAATAACTATGGTTCAAATTTTTCATCATGGATAACTTTATCAATCGCAAGAAGGCATGCTTCTTCCCAATCATCGTTAGGGTCAATACTTTTACAGCAATCAGGGCACCAATCATCAGGATAACCGTCATCAAAATCTTCATCTTCCATAGCACCATTTAGGGTGCTACCACAGTAAAAACAAACACCATCATCATATCTATCCAAAATTTCAGAAATTAATTTGATTTTTTTTTTTGTATTCATGTTTGCATTAGAAATTTTATATAAAATATTATAGAATAAGAAAAAGAATAATATAAGTATTTAATGATATTTAAGAAACAGTTGAAGATTATATGAAATCGGTTTCTTTGGTCTATTTTTAACATTTCTAAAAATTTAAATTTCATAGCAATGTTAAATCCAATTTCTAAAGGATTTATTATTCAACTCTATAGATTAGCTAAATAAATATAAATATATGTAATCTATTTTGTTTTTAAGAATTAAATTGAATTTAATAATCGATTGGGACACTTTTCAAATTTTTTACATAGATATATCTATAATTAATCTAGGTGTTATAACAATTGGATGACACCATTAACCTTAAGCTAATAGTTCTTGGAGAAGGAGAAGTAGGAAAATCATCGATAATAAATACATTTGTTGGGGAAGAAATTTCTGAGAGATATATGCCAACAATTGGAAGTGTTACGTTTAGAAAAGAATATATTGTAAAAGAAATATCAAAAATAATTAGATTGACTATTTGGGATGTGGGGGGACAGAAATCCTTCAATCCCTATAATCCCGCCTATTATGCTAATACAGATTTAGCTCTTTTAGTCTTTGATTTAACTAAACCAAAAAACACATTAAAGAATCTTAAAAAAGAATTTGAGGAAAAAATGAGTAATTCCTCGGAAGAATGTATATCTATCTTTGTAGGAAATAAATTGGATTTATTTGCTGTAGATAAAGGGATTAAAGATACCCTCCAAGAATATTTTAATGATAGAGATCAGTTTATGTTAATATCTGCTAAAACTGGTGTAAATATCAGAGAATCTTTTGAACAATTAATCTATAGATATCTACAGAGAGCAGAATTATTAGCTCCTGATCTTATTGAGGAAGATTCTGCCAATCTGTTTTTAAAATCAATAGGGAAAGATGAAAAGGCTTTAAAGAGTAATATAATAAATTTAAAATCTATTGATTCAGTTTTGGAAAAGCTTAAATCAATACCTAAAACTAAAGCAGAAGGTTCTCTTGAAAAAGATAAAAGTGATTTAAAGTATCACGAATTTATTCAACAAGAATTACTTAAAGTTGGACAGCAGAAAGACAATATTCACGATCAATTTTTAATAGATTTATCTGAATTAGATAAAACTTTAACTCACATTAAAAAATTGAGTATAAAATCAACTAGTGATGTGATTGATAACTTAAAAAATCTATTAAAGACATCAATAAAGAATTTTGAGCAAAATCTTGATTTAATCCAAAAATTGAATAGAGAGGAGAACGAATTAATGATAATTCGCTCCCAACTCAAAAATGAAATTCAAGAAGCCGAGATTCAAGATACAAATCATCAAAATAAAATATATAATATTTAATAAAAAATAGGTGATAAAAGTTTCCAATCCTGAAGACATAACAACAAAGGATTTCCAGATTTTAAAAGATCAAATAAAAAAAATTGATCAAAAACTGAATCAACAGATAAAAACGCTTAACCAAAATACTCTTGATCTTGTGAATAAATCTGAGAAGAGATTAACTGACCAATTGAAGAAAATAGAACAGAAAATCGAGAATGATATCAATAAATTTGATCAAAATATTACTAACCAAATTAACAAACTAGAGCAAGCTTCAAGTGATAAAATCAACAGACTTGAGAAAAACTTAGATAATCAAATTAATGTTATCAATAAAAAAATAGAAGACATTACTAATATTTTTGATCAAGAGTTAGTAGATAAATATGATAATCTCAATACTAAAATAGAAGGAAATAATAAAAATTTAAAAGAAGAATTGGCAAATACTTCAACCAAACTTGATAAGAATCTTAATGATCAAATCCTGAATGTAGAGGATAAAATAAAAATCATTATTAATAGTATAAAAGCAGTAAATGATGATTTTTCTCTAAAATTCCAGAAAATAAAAGAGGAATTTGATACAAAAGAAGAAATACTTAGAGATATGCTAAAGAAATTTGAGGAAGATAGTATTGAATTCAAAAACAACCTTAAACCAGAACTAGAAGATCTTAAAAGTCAACAAGATCTAGTCAAAATAAGCATAGATGTACTTAAAAAACAAATTTTCGAAAGTGCTAAAGAATGGATTAACGATGAGATTAAATTAGCATGTAAAAATAAAGAACGAGAAATATTAATGAATCTATGGATTGAAGAACTTAAAGAAGTCATAGGAAATATAGATAAATTAAAGCAAACAAATCCTAAAGAATTAAAAATTCATTTAAACGAAATATCAAATACAATTGATTCGTTTCGTCAAAGATTTGTAAAGTAGTGTATAAAATCTCATTCTATTCAATTAGAATTCTTATAAAATAAAATTAATCTATCTTAATCCTTTTTATCCTTCAAATTTTCTATTACTTAATCATAATCTGGATACCTAATTTTATTTAAAATTCAATATATTAAATAATAAAATAAGAAAAAACTTCATAAGAGGATTGGTATACAGATGACTCCAGATATAATTTCACTTGGAGAACTATTAGTTGAAATTATGCGAACAGAATTAGATACACCACATAAGGTTGTTGGTGCTACATATAAAGGACCTTTCCCAAGTGGGGCTCCCGCTATTTTTATTAGCTCAGCAACTCGTATGGGGAAAGTATTTAATTTAACTTCAGGTTTTATTGGCGTTGTGGGGAATGATGAATTTGGGATTAGTATAATTGAAAAATTACAAAAAGATGGAGTTGATGTATCCCAAATTAGAATTTCAGATAATGAGACTACAGGGATCGCTTTTAATCAATATAATTCAGATGGCTCTCGCAAATTTATATTCGCTGTGGGAGCGGCTGGAGAAACAACACCTTCAGATATTAATGATTACTATTTTGAAGATATAAAATGCCTACATATTATGGGAAGTGCTCTTTCAATAAGTGAAAATTCGCGTGAAGCATGTTATAAGGCGATAAGAAAAGCTAAAGAAAAAAATCCAAACGTAATAATTTCATTTGACCCAAATTTGAGACCAGAACTACTTGATTTTGAGCTCATACTAAAAATTTGTAAACCTGTTTTAGAAATGACAGAAATTTTATTTCCAAGTGGAGAAGAAGCTGAAATGCTAGCAGGAATGAATGATTCAATTGAAGCCTGTCAGAAATTGCTAACTTTTGGTCCTAAAGTAATAGTATTAAAACAAGGGAAAAGAGGATGTACAATTTTTACCAAAGATAATCCAAATGGTGCTAATATAGAGGGATTCAAAGTTAATGAGATTGATCCAACTGGAGCTGGAGACTCATTTGGTGGTGCTTTCATTGTAGGCTATTTAGCTGGATGGGATTTGAAGAAATCCGCCAGATTTGCAAATATTGTTGGAGCAAAAAAAGTAGAACATTTTGGACCTATGCCAGATACGACTTATGAAGAAGTTATTAAATTAATGGATAATTATTTATGATAATAAAATTATACGTTAATTTTATCCTTCCTCAGAGATAATAAGAAAATTTTATGAATGATTAGAGGCATTAAACCTTAAACTGCCATAATCCTATTAACATAATCCAATAAAAATAATTTTCATTATATTTTAATAGAATAGAAACAGATTCAGTTATTTTATTGAGAATACATATATTTAGGAGGGGTAACTGAATCATTTCGAACAGGAATATTAGATAAAATTTTATTGTTATCATAAAATCAAACTAAAATACTTCAATGACCCCATTTTAGAAAGATTCCAAAAAAAAAAAAATAAGTGTCTATTTAAATTTTTTTATTGATTCTGAGCTTTTCCAGAGAACTATATGAGAAAAGATTAAAATTTAAATATTTGAATTGAGTATATTTCATAAGATACTTATTCGTATTAAATGTGGAATAAATGATCGATTATTTAAATCGACACATATTTAAGCAAATCTACAATCACAATAAATAAATTTTATACTTTCTAATTCTAATTTTAAATGAGTCAAAGATATTATAATTCCAATATTCAAAAACGTGAAATAATGACCAACGAACTTGATGGAGAAGATAAGGAAAGCAAATCAGAAAAGGAAATTGAGAAGATAGATAAGGAATTTTTATCAAAAGCAAAAAATTCCAGAGATATGATAGATAAAAAATTAAGAACTTTTGAAAATAGTATTGAAAATATCTCAGAAACAATTACTAATGGAGCTACAGAAGAAGAAAAAGAAATAAGTGTGAAAGAAGGAGAACAAATTAGTGAGGAATTAAAAGAAGCACAAATTATGCTTGAAAATATCTCAAAGAAAATTGATGATAAAGAAGAATATTTAACTGCTATAGAAGAAACAATTTCTACTCTTGAAGAGAAGTACAATAAAAAAACAGAAGAAATGAAAAATTTGGAAGAACGTTTTGAAATTACAAAGGAAAGTAAAGATATTCTGGATTTGGAATATAAAGAACTATTAAGGAATAACGAACAACTAGTAAAAACATATGAGAGCAGACAGGTTGATCTAATTGTTCTAACTGATTCTGTAAAAGAGAAAGTTTCATCTCAGGAAGAATTAAGAAACAAAATTTCAAAGCTCAATCAAGAAATATTGGAAAAAGAAGCAAAACTGGAGAAACAAAAGGAGGAATTGGAGACTTTAGAGAAAAAAATAAAAAGTCAAAGTGCTGAAAATGAAACTTTAAGGTTTTATATTAATAAAAACAAAGTCGAATTGGAACATTCTAATTCAGAAATTGAGGCAAAAGAAGAAGAAAGAAAACTATTAACAGAACAAATTGAGAAAAAAGAAAATCGGATAAGGGAAATAGAACAAAAACTTGAAGAATATCATAATGGATTTCCTGAAATGGAAAAACAGAGAGAAACTTATGAAGAACTTCTTGCTAAATATAAAATTCAGCTAACAGATAAACAACAACAGTTAATTGACATTGAATCTCGAATTCAAGAGCTTAAAGATACCATTGAATCCTTAGATGAACAGCTAATTGCAAAACAAAATTTAATTGATGCGAATGAAAAGAGGTTCGAAGATTTAAAAAAAGATATAGAAACTTCAAATACAGAATATCTTGAGAGAGAGGAACGACTCGATGCGATAAAAGAAAAATTAAAACGTATGGAATTAGACCATGAAAAACTAAAAAAAGCTAAAGAGGCAATTGAGAGTAGCACAAATGACTCTCGAAACATACTTCAACAATTAAAAGAGGAATTAGAGAATCAAGAAAAAGAAATTAGAGATAAAGAGAGTCGAATTCACAGATTAGAAATATTATCCGCTATTTATAGAGCTTCAAAATTCTTTGGTGGAATTTTAATTGGCGCAGGAATATTTTTTATAATTTGGGCAATAGGTGTATTTTTTAATGCAATAGAATTAGGGGAAGTAAATATAAATAGCTTTTTAATGGTTGTTTTCTTATTAATTGGAGCTGTTTTATCTATTATATCCGGTATATTCCACCTTGAAAAATCGTAGTTTACCTTTCTATTAAATCATAAATACATTTGAAATTAATTTAATAACACTATTTTAATGATTTAGGTTTGACTGAAAAAGAACAAGAAATAATTGTTCCTAAAAGAACGATTACGTTATCAATGGGAATCCTTTATGGAATTGGATGTGGAATTGGTGGTTCCGTTTTTATTTTATTAGGTACAGCTATAGGTCAAGCACAATCTGGAGTTTTTGTCAGCTTAATTTTAGGAGGTATTTTAATTTTCATCACCGCTTTAAATTATAGTGAATTATCAACCAGTTTACCCGTTTCTGGGGGCGCTTACAACTTTAGTAAAGAAGCATTGGGAGGTTTTCTAGCATTCACAATAGGTTTCTTTTTATGGATTGCTAACATAGCTACATTCTCCTTTTCTGCTCAAGCTTTTGTTGTGGTTATTGAAGCATTTTTTCCATTACCTATAATGAAAAATCTCTTTATTATTATAGCAATATTATCAATATTATTTACAGCTATTGTTGTTTTTAGAACTCAGAGAATAGCACTAAGAACTTTTATTTCTTTAACTGTTATACTATTGATTATCTTCAGTATATTTATCATATCGGGATTTCTACTTGCTCCAATTACAAATGCATCGAATTTTAATACAGATTTTTTAACCTCGGATACGAATTTTCTAAGTATAATACTTATGTTTCCATTCTTGTTCATTTTTTTTACTAGTATCACTTCAAATTTAGCTTATTTAAATGCTGATCTGAAAAATCCTTCTAGAAATATACCCAAAACAAATATTTTTGCGATACTAATTACGCTTGCAATTTATCTACTAATTACAACAGTATCTATGATTAATATTGGTAATAATCCAGATGAGTCTCCAATTTTCTTAGCATTAATCCTTAATGATGTATTAGGATTTCCAGGGTACTTGTTAATGGGTATAGCAGCTACAATTTCGACCTTTATTGCAATGAATGCGGCTTTAGGATCAGCAGTCGCCGTAATGCAAGCATTGGCAAGAGATCACTATGTGTCACAGAAAATTTTGAAAGTAAATAAAAAAACAAATGTCCCTACTTTTATATTAATAATTACAACAGGAATAGCAATATTAATTACAATTTTGGCATTAATATTAGCGGATATAGATTTCACAGCGAATATTACAACTTTTATATACTTCTTTGGATTAGCCTTCGTGAATTTTGCTGCAGTTAACCTTAGATACAAGAGAAAAGAATTAGATCGTCCATTTAAAGCCCCATTTTTTCCTTATTTACCATTAATTGTTGGTTCCAGCTGCTTGATTTTTGCTTTTGCCCTAAATATTAACGCCGTTCTTTTAGGAATAGTTATTTTCGTTATTGGGATTACTTATTATTTATTAACAATTGCGGATCGACATTCAATAGTCTTTACTCTAGCAGGTTTGAAATTTTTTGCCCTTGTTCTTATGGGTATTTTCATCTGGATCATAAATAATTTAAGTAATGTCTCATCTCCGGTTTTTACTTATGTGCTACTTCGTATCTTAATATTTATCTGCATCTTTTCTGTTGCTACAATATTCTTTGACATATTTCCTCTTAAGGAATTGGTATATTATTTTATAAAGAAAATTAACAAGAAGGAAGTAGCAATCGATATTGGAATTGGAACTATAATAGAATTGAAAAAAACTAAAGCAAGAGGTATATATTATACTAATTTAATAATGAGCATTATTCAATTAGCATCTTCATTATTCACTTTTTTCTTAATTACTTTATTTACTTTAGATATTATTTCAATAGACAAAATTGTCTTTGGTAGTACAGATATCCCTTCAAAAACAGCTGAATTTCTTTTTATTTCATTTTTACTCTTTTTTGGGACAACTTTGTTATTTGGGGGTATAATTAGTCTATATTTAAATCGAGAAACAAAAAGCTTAGGAATATAAAAAAAAATTTTTTAATTCAATCTATTTAAGAGAAAGTAAATATGAAAATGAATTTCCCTCGTATTAATCTTCATATTCATTCAAATTTCTCTGATGGGAAAAATAATATCAAGCAGATTGTTGAAAGAGCATTATTAACGAATTTAGATTTTATAGCGATAACCGATCATTTTACAGATTCATGGAAGGAATGGGTTTCAAAACTAAAAGATTGGGATAAAATAAACGAATATTTAACAGAAATATCGATTTGTCAGAATTACGTGAGGGATAAAAAAAAAAAGTTAGCTATCCTTAAAGGAATTGAAATCGACCTCTCAAGTTCTGAGAAGTTTATTAAATTAATTAAACCTGATAAGTTTGACTTGATCCTATTTGAATATCTTCAAAACATTGAAGGCATAGCTTTTGTTAAAAACATAATTAACTTCTGGAGAGGAACCTCAAAAAATATAGGGAACTTCCCTATTTTAGGATTAGCACATTTTGATCCTTCTTATTTCATTTATGAGAATCTTGATATATTAATGTCATTTCTTAAGGAATTTAATATTTATTTTGAATTCAATCCAAGTTACCCTAATTTTTACGCACGTAAAAACCAAATATTCTTCGATAGATTAAAAGAAACCAATATTCCTGTTGCTATAGGATGCGATTCTCATAGCATAAAGAGTTTAAATAATATAGAGGAACCACTTGAAATAATATGCGATTATAATTTAGAGGATAATTTGAATATTCTTGTAAAAGAATTGGAAAATAGATTTATTTTTGATATTGGTAATAATAGTCAAGAAAAAACCTGAAGGATTTCTCAAATGCGATATCAATCAAAATCTCGTTTTTATCTCTAGGATATGATACTAGTTCCTTTACCATACTTTTTCCAATGCTAAAAATTTCTTTTACTGCATTTAATGCATTACTAATTGGCATATCGGCTATTTCAATAATGTTTCTATTGTGTTTAAATTCCCATTCTCTTAAAGCTTTTAAAGCTGTTCCTTTCATAGCCAATTCTGGTATATTTATAAAATCACAGATTATTTTCGCTATTCCTCCAATTAATTTTGATTTTACTTCTGAACAGGCAGCTTTTTTATATACTTGTTCTATATTCTTTAGAGCACTTTCATCAAAATTTATTGTATAAGAGAAAATAATCCTCAACTCCTTATTTTCTAGATATGATATCAAATGTTTGTTATTTAAACTTATATTAAAACAAGATCCTTTATTCATAAAGCTCTAACAATTAACTAATATCTCGATAGATTATTCTTAAATATTAATTTATTTAAACTCCTCTAAATTATCAGTCCTAACACGCTTTATCCCTAAAATCCAATTTAAAAAATCAATTTCAAAAATATTTTTAAATCCTCTTTATTTAATGTTTTTTATGAGTTTAGAAGAAAATATTGATCTGGCAGCTAAATGGATAGCTGAATCAAAAAGTTTAGTTGTGTTTACCGGTGCAGGATGTTCAACAGGCAGTGGAATACCAGACTTTCGCGGACCAGATGGTCTTTGGACTAGAAGAGATAAAGGATTACCTCCACCCAAACCAAAAGTCCCGTGGGATCAAGCGAGTCCAAATCCTAATCACTATGCCGTAGTAGAGCTAATGGAAATGGGAATGTTAAATTATGTCATTTCTCAAAATATAGATGGATTACACGCAAAATCAGGAATTCCATTTGAAATTCTCGCTGAGCTTCATGGAAATCAATTCTTTATGAAATGCTTGTCATGCAATAAAAAGATGTTATTCGAGGAGGTGGGATGGGATAAAGCGGAATGGGGCCGTGGAATGAGGAAAGAACCTGTTCGAGAAGGTCAACCAAAATGTCCGCATTGCGGGGGAAGATTAATTAACAGCATCGTAGATTTTGGAGATCCACTCCCTTATGACGAGCTTCAAGAATCTATCGTACGCTCTCAGAATTCAGACGTATTTTTTGTAATAGGATCATCACTAGTTGTTACACCAGCAGCTAATATGCCTGGTATTGCCAAACAAAATGGAGCAAGATTGATTATCATAAATAAAGGGGATACTCCCTATGATATGGTTGCAGATATAAAATTTGATGAAAAAATTGAAGACGTACTCCCGCCAATAATGGAAAAAGTAAAAGAAATGGTAAAAAAAAATAACTAATTGTTTTCTCTTTTTT